>DASRJW010000009.1 GCA_035649275.1 Candidatus Krumholzibacteriia bacterium | reverse complement strand
CGCTGGTGACCTCCTGCGGCCACCGTGATACGACCGTGCGCGGCGAATCCATGCTGTCCGCCAACTGGTTGCACTCGGGTGCAGTGGTGTTCCAGGCACTGATTCTCGCCCACGCGGCGATCCGCGACAAGGACCTTGGTTTTCAGGCCCGGCGCAGGAGGTAGTGGGCAATGAGCGGCCGGCCCTTCGAGTCCTTCACGTGCACGATCTCCTCGACCTCGAGCCCCAGCTTCTCGAAGGTGGCGCTGAGCGCCTCGTCGGTGTAGCGCCGGGTGAAGAGCATGGTGCGGATGCGGTGCTGCATTTTTTCTTCCTGGATGATGAGATCGTGGCAGAAGTTGACGCTGCCCGGGATCTTGCAGCTGTCGTCGCCACCCTCGTAGCTTTGTAGGGTGACGCGGAGCTGCACCTCCCGCGGCAGGCGTCCTTGCGACACCTCCCAGACGCGGTATGGCATCTCCAAGAGGGCGGTGCGCGTCGACTCCTCCGCCGAGCGCTCGGTCTTGTGCACCGTCATGGGGTAGACCGGATCGCTCTCGATGGGATCCAACTTGCGCCCTACCTCCACCCAGACCAGATCGCCGGGCCGCGTGAGCTGGAGCAGCGTGCTCCGGATGAAGGATTCCTCGTCGCGCACGTTGCCCAGGATGTTGCCGAGCACGAGCACGAGCCGGAGCCCATCGGTGCGCTGCGCGCTCGGCAGGCGCGCAGCGAAATCGAGGCTGCCGTACTCGAAATCGGCGCAGATCGGGGTGAGCAGGCGCATGGCGTCCGGGCGCGAGGCCCACAACCGCGGCTCGGCCAGGGCCCGCTTCGCCGCCTTGAGGAGCAGCGGCATGGAGAGATCCACGGGCATGTAGGTGAGCCAGGCGAGCGGCCGCTGCAGCTGCTGTTCTCTGCTCACGAGCTGCCGCAGGATGCGGCATTCCTTTTCCCCTTCGCCGGGTCCCAGGCTGATCACGTCGACGCCGACGCCCTCCCGCAGATCTCCGAGCCACTTCGCGGCGCAGCGCTCGACGCCTTGCAGCCACTCTTCCTGGCCGTAACCGCGCTTGATCAGGTTTTCCCAGGCGAGAGCGCAGTGCGGGTCGTAATACAGGAAGCGATGACCGAGGTAGGAGTCGTGGGTGTACTTGTCGCCGAACTGGCGCAGCAGTTCCGAGGGCCCGGCGCCGTCCTCCACTTCCAGACGAACCATGCGGCCGTTCGGATCGACGAACGAAGTGTGATCCATGAGGGAGCGCAGGTGCGCCGCCAGCGCCCGCTTCACCCCGTCCAAGGTCACGAGCTTCAGATTCTCCCCCATCCCCTTCTTCCAGTTCTTCACCTGCTCCCGGCTGACGCCGACGAGATCGGCGATCTCCTGGTCGCCGGCGATGCCGAGGGTGTCGAGGACATGGAGGAGGAGATCGATGACCTGGCTCGGGGCCGGGCCGCGGCCCCCGGGTTCAGGCTTTCTTGCCATGGGTCGGTCCGTTTTTTCGGCCGCAGGCCACTTTTTTTTCGGGTCCCGAAAGCTTTTCCCGTGGGGGCGCGGCGAAACGCGCCGTAGGCTGAGAATAGCTCCACGATAGCGGACGCGCCAAGTGATCTCGTGGAAGCGCGGCACGAATGGTGCAGTCCGAGTCGAGGAGCTGGAGAGCCGAGGTGGTGAACACCTCACCGCAGTACGGCGCTCCGCTCCAGCCCTCGGGGTCCTCGGCAGTGAGAAGCGACCCGGCGGCGGGGCAGCGAACCAGGAGGGGTTGAAATGCGATCCATTCTTCTAGCGGGGCTCGTCGCGACCGTTGTGGCCCTGGCCCCTCGACCGAGTCACGCCGACCACACGTCGCCGATCTTCGTCGACTTCCCGGAACTCACCGAGTGGGGCGACATCATCTTCATCGGCGGCGTCCAGTACTGGAGACCGTTCCAGGATCTGGTCGCCGTCGATTGGGAGCCCTATAACAACGGCTACCTTTACGAGGATGCCGTCGATGGTCTCGTCTGGGTCTCCAACGACCCATGGGGGGTCATCACCGAGCACTACGGCTACTGGCGGCACAACGGGGTGTACGGCTACGTGTGGCGGCCGCTGTATCCGATCCAGTGGCGCCCGCTCATGTCCTCCATGTTCCGGGACGACGGTGGCGTCATCGTCGGCTGGAGCCCCTTCTACTACGACGCCTGGGCCCAGAACCTGTACGTCTCTGGTTGGGGCTTCGACGACTGCTACTGGGCCCCCTTCTGGGACCGGGTCCATTGCGCGGATTTCTACTACTACCACTATCCGCGCTTCGTCGGCTGGTCGGTGGGCATCACGTTCTACGACTACGACGTCTACTATCGTGACGTGCCTGACCACTGTTATCGGCGCGACTGGGATTACCGTCAAGTGCGCCACGAACGCCGGCGTGAGCCCCTGCGGCCGACGCTGCTCGTGAAGGAGCGGTTGCGGGCCCAGCGCGCGGTGGAGCCCGAGGTCCGGAAGCGGGTGGACCCGCAGCCCGTGCCGATCCGCGAGACGGTGTCGCTCACCCCGAGGACCCGGTCCGGAGGGCCGTGGTCGCCGCCGAGCGGCGAGAATCGCACCGAAGCGAAGAAGCGCGAAGCGAGGACGGAGCGCCTGCGCACCTGGTTCCAACCCAGCCGAGTTGGGCTCGACGGCCAGCGTCCGGCGCCGTCCCGGCCAGCGACACCCGTGAGGCAGGAGACCCGAGCGGCGCGCGAGGACCGTGGGTTCATGCGGCCGGTGCGAGCCGAACAGGCGGCGGAACGGCGGGAGTCGCCTCCGCAGCGGGAAGCGGAGCGCCAGGAGTCTGCGCCGCAGCGGGAGGCACGGAGCATCGACCTGCCGCGTGGTCGCTTCGAGACCATACGCGAGCAACCTGCCCAGGGGCGGGAAGCGCAGCCAGAGGCGCGGGAAGCCAGGCAGCCGGTGCGCGAGGCGCGGCCGGCGTCCGAGGCCCCGAGGATCATGGAGGTGCGCGAGCGCAAGGAAGCAAATGCGAATCCACCGCCGGCGCGGTCAGAAACCAAATCGTCGGCTCCGGCGGAGCGCGTGCGCGCGCACATTGGGGCCAAGCGCGGCAATTGAAATGATGCCGGCACGGAGGTCCACGCCATGTCCTCCCGTGTTCTCGTAGCGCTGCTCCTCTTGTCCGGATTCCTGCCCGCCTGCGACGACGAGTGCACCACTTGCCCGGCGCCGGCGGGCGGAATCCAAGGTCGAGTCATCGACTTGATGGGGAATCCAGTCGGCGGAATCCGAATCGTCATCGGGGAGCAGATGACGACTACGGGTCCCCATGGCGCTTTCCATTTCGACGACGTCCTGGTCCCTTACGATCTCGTGGTGCTCGACTCGCCGGTCCTGGTGTACCGGGGTCTCAGGCGCAGCGATCCCGCGGTCATGGTCCACCGCGTGGCTGCCCCGCTGCGATTCGCCATCGTGACGGGACGGGTGCCCTTCGACCCAGCAGTCTCGACGACCCTGTTTTTCGCCGGCGCTCTCGGGAACCCGGTGTCGGCCTCCCCTCAGACCAGCTCCTACTGGATGAACCTACTCTGGACAGGAGAGCTCGCACCACATCCAGGGACGCTCTACGCCCTGCGGCAAACGGAAATGCAGACACGCTCCAAGGAGTATCTGGGGCTGGCGACCCGCCCGGTCACGCTGGACGAAGGCGCTAGGGTCGTGGAGGACTTCGAGCTCACGGACTTCGTGGAAGTGCCCACGGCCAACGTTCATGCCACCGTGACCTTGCCCGGTGCCTACGAGTCGGTCTGGCACGGGCTCACGCTCACCTTCGAGGGGCAGAAACTGAATATGGAACATTCGCAGGTCGAAGCGGGCCTCGAATTCGATTTCACTGCGCCTGTGCTTCGCAATGGCTCATGCCGCATCGCCGTGGGCGCTCGCGATGCATCCTTGTTCGGCTACAGCCAGGGAGCTACGGAGTTCCTCCCGGGGTTGGACTCTTCGGTCGAGATCGTGGTGTTCGCCGGACCAGAACTCTCTTCGCCCACGGATGGCGCCACGGACGTGGCGCAGTCGACACCCTTCGCTTGGAACGCGGGGGATGGACCCGGGATCTACGTGATGAGCGTCTCGTCGACCACCAGTGCCACGACCCTTCTCGTCTTCACTTCCGAAACCAGCACCATCCTTACCGATGTCTTCGGCTTGGTCCTCGAACCGGAGGCACTGTACCGCTGGAGAGTGTGGAAGGAAAACGAGCTGCCGCACGTGGACGACGCCGGCCCGGTGAACCGGTGGACTGGGACGGGGCCCACCTCGTGGTTGGCGGCTCCACGCCAGGACGGCGCCTTTGCGTATTCCCAGGAATTCACCTTCACGACGGCGGTGATGACTCCGTAGCACGATCGCGCCCTTTGGCGCGAGCCTGGCCGGCGAGAGTCTCCCGCGGGGAAGGTCGATTGCCGATGTGCACGCCAGCGGTTCTGCTCGCGGCCGTCCTTCTCACTGGCTGCGACGAGGCGCTCAACAGTCCCGCGCTGCCGGGCCTGGTCGCGCGCACCGAGCATCGGACGTACGCGAAGGGTGAGACCATCACGGTGACGATTTCGAACCGTGGCGACACGCCCGTGTTTTTCAAGCACTGTGGACGGCTCATGATGCGCGAGGTCGAGGTCCAGTCCGGGGTCTGTTGGGAGCCGAGCTACTTCACGGTTTGCAAGAACCACCTCATGCCAGAATACCGTCCGCTGTTTCCTGGCGACACGGTCTCCTTCGTGGACCTGTTCGTTTCCCGGGAAGATGGCGTCTATCGTTGGGTCATCCCGTTTGGAACCGAGCCCCGACCCGAGCTCCCCGAGAAGCTCTTCTCCAACGCCTTCCGCGTTCAGTGACACTCGCCGCCCACCCCGGCTCCGGAGTCCCCAGACCGGAGGGCGGCGAGTGCCACGGTGATCCCGTTCCCCTCTCGGCCCGACCTGGCTATGCTCTGCCGTCATGCACGACGTGATCGTCATCGGCGTCGGGACGATGGGTGCAGCGGCCTGCGAGGCTCTGGCCCGGCGCGGCTGCCGCGTGCTCGGCCTGGAGCAGTTCGCCATCCCCCACGTCTTCGGTGCCCACCACGGCCAGTCGCGCATGTTCCGCCTGGCGTACTTCGAGCACCCGGACTACGTGCCTCTCCTGCAACGCTCGCTCGAGTTGTGGCAGGAGCTGGAGAAGCGGTCGGGGGTGAAGCTCCTGCATCTCACCGGCGCGCTCTACGCCGGCCCGGAGGGGCCCATGGGCCCAGGCGGCAGCGAGCTGGTGCCGGGCTCTTTGCAGGCGGCACGGCGCTTCGGTCTCGTCCACGAGCTCCTCACGCACGCCGAGCTCGCCCAGCGTTTCCCGCCCCTGCGCTTGCCGGATTCCTTCGTCGGCTTGCTCGAGCGCGACGCCGGTTTCGTCGTCCCCGAGCTCGCGGTCGGCGCCCTCGCTGCAGGCGCTCTCCGCCACGGCGCCGAGCTGCACGGCCACGAGCGCGTGCTCGAGTGGTCTGCGGACGGCAGCGGCGTTCGGGTGCGGAGCGAGCGCCGGGAGTACCGGGCCGGGGGTCTCGTCCTCGCCGGCGGCCCCTGGTCCGCCAAGCTCTGCCGCGACCTGGGAGTGGATCTCGTGATCACGCGACAAATCATGGGTTGGGTGCAACCCAAGGCGGAGGGCATCTTCGACCTCGGGCGCTGGCCGTGCTGGGCGATCGAACGCGAGGATGGAGCCCTCTACTACGGCTTCCCCGTTCTGCCCTGGCATCCGGGTTTGAAGTCGGCGATCCACGCCCGCGGGCGGCCCTGCGACCCGGACACGGTGGAACGGAGCGCGAACGCGGCCGACGAAGAGGAGTGCCATGAAGGGCTCCGGCGCCATCTCCCCGACGCCGATGGGCCGCTGCTGTCGCTCACCGTTTGCATGTACGACAACTCGCCGGACTCGCACTTCATCATCGACCGCCACCCGCGGCATCCGAACGTCATCGTCGCCACCGGCTTCTCGGGTCATGCTTTCAAGTTCGCCCCGGTCGTCGGCGAGGTGCTCGCCGATCTGACCCTCGACGGCGCTACGCGACTTCCCGTCGGCTTCCTCGGTCTCTCCCGCTTCGCCCCCAGCAAAGATGCGTCTCACTGAGGTCTGGAACGGCGTACGGCAGCGCCGAAAGTGATCTTCCCGACAGTCGAGCGGCACGGATCCTGTTCCCCTCCCGGCCGGGGTCCGTCTATGCTGCGCCCCCTGAGGTGGAGGGGATGCTGATCGGGGTCTCGAGATGCTGAACTGGATCTGGGCGTCGTTCTTCCTCGTCGCCTTTCTGGCCGCGCTCGTCCAGGCCCTGGTCTTCGGCCGCACCGAAGTCTTCCGGGACGTGGTCGGGGCGCTGTTCGACTCCGCCAAGACCGGCTTCGAAATCGCCCTCGGCCTCACCGGCGTCATGAGCCTCTGGCTCGGCATGATGCGTGTCGGCGAGAAGAGCGGCGCCGTCGAGGCCATCGCCCGCGCCTTCCGGCCCCTTTTCCTTCGCCTCTTCCCCGGGATTCCGGCAGGGCACCCGGCGGCGGGCGCCATCGTGATGAACCTGTCGGCCAATGTCCTCGGTCTCGACAACGCCGCCACGCCCCTCGGCCTCAAAGCGATGCAGGAGCTGCAGACGCTCAACCAGGAACCCGAGCGCGCCACCGACGAGATGATCCTCTTCATGGTGATCAACGCCTCGTCGGTCACCGTACTGCCGATGACGATCTTCACCTTCCGGGCCCAGCTCGGTGCCGCCGACCCGACCGACGTCTTCGTGCCCATCCTGATCGCCACCTACTGCAGTACGATGTGCGGGCTCCTCGTCACCGCCGCCATCCAGCGCTTGAGCCTCTGGAACCGAGTCGTGATCGGCTGGCTGGCACTGATCACCCTTTTCATCGGTGGCATGGTGGCCTATTTCGCCAGCCTCACCCCGGAAATGGTGGGCCCGCGCTCGGCGCTGGTGGCGAATTTTCTCCTGCTCTCGGTCGTGATCACCTTCCTTGCGGCGGGGGCACGGCGCCACATCCCGCTCTACGAGACCTTCGTCGACGGCGCGAAGGAGGGCTTCAAGGTCGCGATCGGGATCGTGCCCTATCTGGTGGCGATCCTGGTGGCGGTGGGCGCGTTGCGGGCGAGCGGCGCGCTGGAGGCGATCCTCGGCGCGATGCGCAGCGGCGTGAGCGCCCTCGGCATCGACACGCGCTGGGTGGACGCCATGCCGACGGCGCTCATCAAGCCGCTCTCCGGGAGCGGCGCCCGCGGTTTGATGGTGGAGACCATGAAGACGCTGGGCCCCGACTCCTTCGCCGGTCGCCTTGCTTGCATCATCCAGGGCAGCACCGAAACCACCTTCTACATCCTGGCGGTCTACTTCGGCTCGATCGGCGTGAAGAAAACGCGCCACGCCCTCGGCTGTGGCCTCGCCGCCGACGCCGCGGGTGTGATCGGTGCGATCTTCGTCACCTACTTGTTCTTCGGCTGAGTACGCCATGCAGAAAGTCGGCGTCGCCCTCGGTCTCCTCCTCGTTGCCGCCGGCTGCGGCAGCGATCCGGTCGAGCCCGTCGTTCCCACCGGGCAGCTTCTTTCGATCGGGAGTCCGACGAAGGACGAGGATCCGAGCGTGCTCCGCGCCCAGGACGGGAGGCTGTTCGTGGCCTGGTTTTCCGATCGTGGCGGCAACCCGGACATCTACATCACGAGCACCGTGGACGGCACGGGCTGGACCGGCCCCTTCCGCGTCACCACGAGCACGGGCGGCGATTTCAATCCGAGCCTGATCCAGGACGAGCAGGGAGTCTTCCACCTGGCTTGGTTTCGCTGGGAGGCGCCGTTTCGCGGCCACATCTGGTACAACCACTCGGTCGACGGCCTCACCTGGAATCCGGGGACGGAAGAGCAGGTGACCACGGCGGCCGACGTCGACGACTGGGTGCCGACGCTCGTGCGCACCGCCGACGGCACGCTCCTCGTCTACTTCGTGAGTGAGATCCGCGACACGACCAATCCCACCAGCGAGATCTACGTGGCCAGGAAAGGTCCCGCCGCCAGCAGCTGGGATGCACCCGTGAGTCTGACCGCCATCAACAGCGCCACGGAGCACGATCACCTGCCGTTCGCGGCACGCACCGGGAACACGATCACTCTCGTCTGGGTCCGGCACGACACCAGTCAACCGCTGCCATGGATGAATCCAAAATCGGATCTCTTCCTCTCGACCTCGACCGAAGGCCTCGACTGGGCGCCGCCGACGCGGATCACTCAGACGGTGGGGAACGTGGTCAACCTGTTTCCCGGTCTCCACCAGCGCACCGGCGGCGGTTGGTTTTGCGTCTGGCTCTCGACCCCGCAGGGGCCCACGAACCCGAAGGTGTTCGAGCTGCCCGTGGCGGGGTCGAGCACGGATCCCGCCGCGCTCGTGGAGAACACGGCGCTCCCCGGAGGCTACTCGCATCGGATCGCGCCGACGTCGACTCCGGGGCGCTATCTCGGCGTCTGGGTCCAGGGGCCGGAAGGGGCTCAGGACATCTACTATCGATTCTTCAGCGGGCCCTATTGAAGGCGCCCCCGCCTCTCACGGTGCTGTGCTCGCCCGGGCCTCCGCGTTCGCCCGGCGGAGCAGGAACATGCCTGCCTGCTGCGAGAACGGCCAGCTCATTCGCTCGGGTTGGGGTACGAGGAAGAGGCGTGACGGCAACGGCACGGTGACGTTCTTGTCGTACCACGCAGAAGCGGCCTGCGGACCTTGCCGCTCCATCACGTCGCTGAAGGCATAGAGCCATTGCCCGAGCTGGATGGAGGGGCGCAACGGGCCCGGCGGCGCACCACGGGCGATGTGCTGCAGTGTCGCCACCAGTTCGGGGCCGGTGAAGAAGCGCGACGGGCGCGCCCGCTGGACGCGGGGGGCATGATCGGCGAGCCAAGGCCGGTTCAAGGTGAGGAGCGGAACATCGTTCGGGAGCGCTGGACGGAGCGGACCGACCAGGAACATGGCCACGCCTGCCGGGTCGGCGAGCAGAGGTTCGCGCAACTCGGGCGAGCTGCCGAGTGTGGCGCAACGTCGAGCGAGCACGGCGGGGTCGGGGCCGAGGACGGCGCTCTTCCGCCCTTCGCGCCAGCCGATGAGCGCCACCGCCGGGTTTCCGGGTTGGAAGTCGGCGATGGCGAGCCAGGCGTTGGGAAACTCGGCGCAAAAGGTGGCGGCGATGCCCCAGAATCCCAAGGCATCGAGCTGAAAAAGGGGCAACCACTGGGCGAAGATGCCACCAGGTCGCAAGTGTGCCTTCACACTGTGGATGTGTTCCCGCGTGAAGAGATTGGCGGCGCCGGAACGCCAGGGCACGAAGAGATCGCCCACGACCACATCGAAGGTATCGCGCGTGGCGCGGAAGAACATGCGGCCGTCCTCGACCACGGCGCGCGCCCGAGGATGGGCACAGAGGTCCGCATTCCACGGCCGGAACTCTTCGCAGGCGAGCCGCATCGTTTGTCCCGAGAGCTCGATGGCCGTGAGTTTCTCCGCACTGGGATCGCGCAGTGCGGCGCTCGCCGTGATCCCCGTGGCGGAGCCGATGAACGCCGTCTGCCGGGGTGCTGGATGGAGGAGAAGCGGCAGGTAGCCGAGCCGCGTCTGTTGTGCGGCATTGGCGCTGCCGCCGAGGGAGTAGGTGTTGTTCCACTTGATGCGCCGGTCGCCGTGCTGTTCGAGCACCGCCGACACCCCTGCCGGACCGGCGCGCCAGGCAAGGATGCGCTCGCCCGGGGCCAGGTGCGCCACCGGGAGCGTCCAGGGAGAGGTCGCGGCGACCAAGATGCAGGCGAGCGTAGCGAGGCCGAGAGCGAAAGAGCGCGGGCGTCCGGGCGTCCGCCAGGCGACGAGGAGGCCGCTCGCGAGCAGCACCACGCACCAGGCGAGGAGCGAGCCCCACAAACCGAGGGCCGGCATCGCGAGGTGATTCGCGGTGACGAGGCCGACGAGTGCACCCGCCGCGTTCATCCCCAGCAGCCGACCCCAGGTTCTCCCCACCGTCTCGCCCAGGCGCTGTGCAGCGATCGCTGCACCGGCGCCGGCGAGGACGAGAGGGAAGACCCAGCCGGCGAGGACGAAGGGCGGGCCGATGACGAGAGCAGCGCTTCCCAGGATGCGGATGATGTAGGTCGCGAAGCCGCCGGCCCCGCCACCGAATGGACTCATGCCCTGCGTGGCGGCGACGAAGAAGCGTGGCAGGACCGCGGTGACGCAGGCGCCGAGGAGCAGCACCACGCCGACTTGCTGCCAGGCGCGGCGCTCGTCGAGGACGGCGCGCTGGAGCACGAGGGGTCCCACCACGAGCGCGGCGATGACGACCACGAGAACGCTCGCGAAGGTGTAGCTGGAATTGTGCAGCACCTGGCTGAAGAGGTGCAAGGCGAGGATCTCGAGCCCGAGAACGATGAAACCCGAGAGCGCGGCCACGAGCCCCCAGGAGCGGAGGCCCGCAGACCAGGCAGCGACCTCCGGCGAGCGCCGCGGGGACGATGTCGCAGTCGAACGTGGTGCCGCATGCGGCGCGGCCGCGCGGGCGAAGAGGAAACCGAGGCCCGCTAGGGCGAGACTCCCGAGCATCAACAGGCAGAAGCCGCCGCGCATTCCGAAGACGGGGACGAGAAAAAACGTCGTGACCAGAACGCCACCAGCACCACCCAAGGTGTTGAACCCATAGATCGTGTTGCCCTCGCGGCCCAAGCGCTCGGCGCTCACCACCGCCTGTCCGAGCGCCGGGAGCGTTCCACCCATGAGAAAAGAAGGGGGAGCGACGAAGACGGCGGCGAGGCAGGCCTTCAATGCCGCGCCCGCGGTGGGAAGAAGGAGCACCGGGCCGAGGGCGCGCGCCACGATGCCCGAGAGCTGCTCGCCGAAGAAGGAGGGCAGGATGCACACCAGGATGCCGAGCTCGAGCTGTCCGTAGAGACGCCAGGGTGAGGCATGGCGGGAGGCGAGCGGGCCGAGACGCGCGGCGCCGGCGGCGAGGGAGAGGAAGAAGACGCCGACGACCAGGCTCGAGGCCAGAGCCGTGGCACCGATGATGTCGGAGAGCCGGCGGGCCCAGAGGATCTCGTACCCGAGAGCCACGAAACCGGAAAGGCAGGCGACAGCACCTGCGCGTCGAAGCTGCATCGGGCCAGTGTACGGGCAATCAGCTCAGCGCTGCCAGACGAGCTTGCGCGACAGCTTGGACGCGCCGAGCTCGGACTGCACGAAGTACACACCCGACGGGACCGAGGTCCCTGCATTGTCCCGGCCATCCCAGGTCAGGCGATGCGAGCCGAGAGGCAGCGCCCCGGACGCGAGGGTGCGAATGCGACGTCCCGCAGCGTCGTGGATGCTGACACGGACCATCGCGCCCGCGGGCAGGTCGAGGTCGATCGACGTCGTGCCGCGCGCCGGGTTGGGGGAAAGACGCAGCGCGGGGACGAGAGGCAGCGCTCTCTCGGTTTCCGGTGCCGACGTCGTGGGTGGCACACCGGAGGGCCGGATCTCGACGCCGGCCACCGCCCAGTCCGTGATGCTGTTGAAGGTCCCCGTGAGGCTCAGCGTTCCGGGCGTGGAGGGACGGTCGATCACGGCGAGGGAGGTTTCGTCGCCGAACACGCCTTGGCGCACCGTGGCGCGCTGGGTGACTCCAGCACCGGGCGTGTGCTGCCGGTTGCGCATGGCCACGGCAGCGAAGACGACGCCCCGCGACGTCGTCCCCGTGACCGCGAGGCTGTAGCGCGAGCCATCCACTCCCCCGGAGCACGTCCCCTGCACGCCATTCGTGTTGACCGAGGTCATCGTCCCCAGGGGAGCGACGAGATCGGCGCCGGTGTAGCGCGACACGGCGATGGTGGCATTGATCGGCGCGGTGCCGAACGTCGCGGTCACGTTTCCCGCGGTAGCGTTTCCTCGGGCCATCCAGACGTCGATCCCGGTCTGGCTGCGCCCGCCGCACTGCGCCTGCACCAGCGTCCAGTCGAGGCCGAAGCCACTCACGGAGCGCACTGGACGGTAGGGTTTGCTGGCGATCGCGGCCATGAACAAGGACGCGGTGGAGGGAGCGAACGGTGCCGACGTCGCCACGGTGCTCGCGGCGCTCGAACCACCGGTCTGTGACTCGCCGAAGGAGACGCCGAGCCCTGGCTGCCCGCCCACCGTGAGCGTCACCGTCGCGGTGGCGGTGCCGGAGAGGCCGTCTTGCACCTCGTAGGTGAAGCGATCGGTGCCGGTGAAGCCGGGGGCGGCGAGATAAGCGAAAGAGCCGTCGGGATAAAGAGCCATGAAGCCGTGACTCGGGGCGGTGCGCAGCACGGGCGTGATGCGGTCACCGTCCGGGTCGCTGTCGTTGCCGAGGACGCCCGGTGCTTCTACGCGGATCGGGGCATCGGTGACAGCGCTGTATGCATCGTTGACGGCCCGGGGCGCATTGTTGGGGACGAAGACCGCCCTCACGCTGCGACTCGCGTCCATCCGGAGCGAGGCGGGGACGGCATTCCCGGTGAGGTCGCCTTCCCAGCGCGAAAAGCGCCAGCCCAGGCTTGGATTCGGCTGCAAATTGACGTTGGCACCGGCAGCGTACCCGGAACGGAAGGGGGTGACGCGCACGGTGCCCGAGCCCACGACGCCGACGGCCAGGGTGAAGAGAGTGGGTGCGCCGCTGGCGAGGAAGAGCGCCCCCTGGCCGTTGCGCAGACTCACCATTTGCACCCGGCCACCGATGTTCCCCTCCGGATCGACGGGGAGCAGAAACTGGGGCAGCGGCACGTTCACCGCCGTTTCCGGTTCGATGCCCTGGTTCCAATCGCCGCGATTCCGCAGCACCGCCAAGCCATTCTGATAGGCCCGCGCCTTGACCACGTAGCGGTTGCCCAGCGGATCGGTGCCCTGGGCGAGGGTGAACGGCTCGCCGGTGACGCTTCCGAGGCGTTCGTTGGCGATGTTCATGCAGCCGCGCCAGGTGAGGGAGTCCCACCCGGCGGAGACGGGAGTGCTGATCTCCATTTGGAAGAGGAGGGTGTTCTCGGTGCGCGTGATGAGGTACCAGGTCAGGTTGTGGAGCAAGGTCTGGGCGTAGGTGAAGGACCCCTCGCGGCTCGGCACCGTCCGGTGCAAAACCGAGGAGTAGAAGCTGGTGATGCCCGCTGAAGCCGCCAGGAGATCGCGGCGGTGGGCATCGTCCATGGCACCGAGCCCGAAGGACCGCACCGGGTTGTATTGGTATTCGAGGAAAAGGATGTCGCCGATGTCACGGGACACATACGAGTCGTCCCAGACGTTGGCCACGTTGACCATCAGATACTTGCGCTTCCGGTCCCGGGACCACGACGGTGAAGTTTCCAAGCTGTCCTTCAGCGCGGTCAGGAAGGGGCCGAGATTGTTGTTCCAATGCCAGGTGCGAAACTCCGTGGTGTCGATGCGGAGATGTCCGGGAGTCTCGCGGACATGCCCGCCCGAGCGGATGGTTCCGAAGTTGAAGAGCACGGCAGCGGAGTTGTCGAGGAAGATCCCGTCGGGGTAGAGAGTCGAATTCCTGAATGGTGTATCCAGGGCCAGGTGGATGATCGTTTCCTTGTGGAGCTGTGCCGCCCGCCGGGTGGAGAAATGCACCAGACGCCGGCTCCGGTCGACGTAATAGATCGGAACCCGGGCATCCGCCGGGTTGGGGGCGCTGCCGCCCGGCCAGCCGGGGACGAACAGCGTGGTGTCGCCGCTCAGCGCCACGATGGTGTCGTCGTAATAGTGCAGGTAAATCTCTTCGGGATCCCAGCCGCGCGCCACCGCCAGGGATTGAGCGTACTGGTGCTCCAGCGGCGGGCTGGGATGGGGCACGACGTAGTTGTCGGTCACGGAGTTGTAGACGAACCAGCGGAACTCCGAGTTGAGCGACTTGATGACGGGCTTGTCGGCGTCGCTGCCCTCGTCCTTGCCGGTGATCCCCACCGAATAGCGCGTTGCCGAAGCGCGACGGACGTCATCGTTGGCGGCGCGCGAGTACCAGATGACCCCATGACGCAGGCCGCTGGCGCCGAAGGTCGCAGCGGGCGCGTCCGCCCCTGACAGGGACCGCACCGCGCCGACGGCGAGCAGGATCACGAGGATGGCCGCCGCAGCGCCTCTCGAGATCCTCCCTGGGACGCTCAAGAACGACCCTCCCAGCATGAGATCGGACGAGACCCGTCCGCTTCTCGGGTGCGGGCCGGTGTCTGGAATAGGGGAACACATTATAGGGCGGGCCGTTCCGTTTGGAAAGGTAGGCCCCGGACTGGGGCCCCTACCGAATCCAGTCCTGGACCCTGGTCTGGGCTACGAGCCCAGGCCCTGTCGAGTCGCCCGGTGACTAGCTGCCTCGAGACCCGAAACCACTCCCCCCACTGTGGCTTCAACGCGACAGGGTCTTCTCGATGCGACGATCGGGGACGATCCAGAGGAGGGAGGCGCCAAAGTAGAGGCCACCGGCGAGCCACCAGCCCACGAAGGCGAGCGGGATGGCCACCACGTAGATCAACACCGACAACTTGCCCTTGAGGTCTCTGCCGAGTGCTGCGGCGAGCACGGACTCCCTGCCGTGGAGGCTGAGCAAGGCGCGGGAGAGGATGTAGTAGGCCACGGCTGCGCAGAGCAGCACCGTGCCGTAGATCGCCATGGGCCAGGGAGCGAACTCGGTGTGTCCCACCCAGCCGGTGACGAAGGGGAAGAGCGACAACCAGAACAGCAGGTGCAGGTTGGCCCAAAGGACCCGGCCGTTGACGTGTGCGGTGGCCTGGAGCAGATGGTGATGGTTGCTCCAGTAGATGCCGAGATACAAGTAGCTGACCGCATAGATGAGGAAGACCGGCAAGACCGGCCGCAGCGCGGTCAGTTCGGCTGTACGCGGCACCTTCAATTCCAGCACCATGATGGTGATGATGATGGCGATCACACCATCGCTGAAGGCTTCCATCCGCCCTTTGCTCATGCCGCCTCCTCGGGGCTGCCGGAGCGGTGGGGGCGCGGTGGTGCTGTCCCTCGTCCACCCGGTGTCGAGCGCTCGTGCACGTGCTCGACCAGGCGCCGGACGCTGTCCACCGGGGTCTCCGGCAAAATGCCATGGCCGAGATTGAAGATGTGGCCGGGGGTGTCGCCGGCGCGGGCGAGGACGGCGTCGGCCCGCGCTTGCAGCAGCGGCCAGGGGGCGAAAAGCGCCGCCGGATCCAGATTCCCCTGCACGGCGATGTCCGCACCCAGCGTCCGGCGCGCCAGGTCGAGGGGCGTGCGCCAGTCGATGGAGAGCACGTCGGCGCCGCACGCCTTCAAGTGCGCTGCCGCGGACCAAGCATCGCGGGCGAAGTAGACGATGGGCGCTGCTCCCGCGGTGGCGCGCTTCACCTCCACGATCATCTGCCGCACGTGGGGCAAGGCCCAGCGCGCGAAGTCGTCCGGATCGAGCAGCCCGGCCCAGGTGTCGAAGATCTGCACCGCTTGCGCCCCGGCTTCGATCTGCGCCACCAGATAGGCGGTGCTCGTCGCCGCCAGTTTGTGCAGCAACATTTCGCCTGCCTCCGGGTCTTCGTAGAGGAAGCGTTTCAAGCGGGTGAATTCCTTGGCGCCGCCCCCTTCGACCACGTAATTGGCCAGAGTCCAGGGAGCGCCGCAGAAACCGACGAGGGCAATGTGGCGGGGCAGCTCTCGCCGCAGGCGCCGCAGCGCTTCCAGGACGAAGGGCACCGCTTCCTCGGGGTCCGGCACGCGCAAGGCCTGCACCTGGGCGCGGGTGCGCACGGGGTCGGGGATCACCGGGCCGGGAGCGAACTCGGCGCGGATGCCCATGCCTTCCATGGTGATGAGGATGTCGCTGAAGAGGATGGCCGCGTCGACGCCGAGGGCGCGGACGGGTTGCAGGGTCACCTCGACCGCCAGATCGGGATTGCGGCACATGTCGAGGAAGCTGGCGCGCTCGCGGAGAGCACGGTACTCCGGCATGTAGCGCCCGGCCTGGCGCATGAACCACACCGGGCGGTGCGGCACCGGCTGTCGCCGGCAGGCCTGCAGGAAGGGGGCGTCGCTCACGCCCGGATCTCCTCGAGCGCCGCACCGATCGCCTGGAGGGTCGCATCGATGCTGGCGTCGTCGTGCGCCGCGCTCACGAAGCAGGCCTCGAACTGCGACGGGGGCAGGAGAACACCACGCTGCAAGAGGGCCTGGTAGAAGCGAGCGAAGCGCTGGGTGTCGCAGCCCACGGCATCCTGCCAGCTGCGCACCGGGCCAGGGTGGAAAAACAGTGTCCACATGGAGCCGAAGCGCTGCACGCAGGCTTGCACCTTCAGCCGGCGCAGATGGTCTTCGATCCCGTCGGCGAGCCGCTTCGTGCTCGCTTCGAGCTGCTGGTAGAGGCTCGGTGTCGCGGCGATGAGATCGAGCATGGCGAGACCCGCCGCCACCGCCACGGGATTCCCCGACAACGTCCCCGCCTGGTAGACCGGGCCGCTCGGGGCGATCATCTCCATGAGATCGCGACGGCCGCCATAGGCACCGATGGGTAGACCACCGCCGATCACCTTGCCGAAGGTGACGAGATCGGCGCCGATTCCCAGGCGCTCCTGGGCGCCGCCCGGCGCCAGGCGGAAGCCGGTCATCACCTCGTCGAAGATGAAGAGCGCGTCATTCTCGTCGCACAGGGCGCGTAGTTTTTCCAGGTAGTGCTGGCGCGGCACGACGACACCCATGTTGCCGACCACGGGTTCCACGATGATGCAAGCGATGGCGCCATGGTTGGCGTCGAAATACTCGGCCACGAGATCGACGTCGTTGTATTCCGCCACCAGGGTGTCGCTCGCCACCCCCGTGGTGACCCCGGGGCTGTCGGGCAGACCCAGCGTCGCCACGCCCGAGCCGGCCTTGATGAGGAAGGAATCGGCATGACCGTGGTAGCAGCCGGCGAACTTCACGATCTTGGAGCGGCCGGTGTAGGCGCGGGCGAGCCGGATGGCCGACATGGTGGCCTCGGTCCCCGAGTTCACCAGGCGGACCATGTCGAGGCCGGGCACCATGGCGCAGAGACGCTCGGCGAGGGTGACCTCGGCTTCCGTGGGCACGCCGAAGCTGGTGCCGCGGGCGCTCGCCTCACGCACCGCGTCCACGATGCGCGGGTGCGCATGGCCGAAGAGGAGAGGCCCCCAGGAGCCGATGTAGTCGATGTAGCTCTGCCCGTCGGCGTCCCACACCCGGGGACCTTCGCCGCGTACCACGAAGATCGGGTCGCCGCCCACGGCCCGAAAGGCGCGCACCGGCGAGTTCACCCCTCCCGGCAGCCGGGAAACGGCGCGCTGCATCAGCTCGCGGCTGCGGGGACCCGGTACTGTGTCCATCCCACGGAATCTAACCTCTCTCTGGGGGAGAATCCACATTCGCCGGCAAGAGCCGGCGGGTCGAGAGTCGGGCCATCTCCCGAGCGCCGCCGCCGTGCTACCATGAAGCTGCCCCCGACATCGCGTTGGAGGCACGACATGTGGACCCGGCTTCGAGGGCGTGCGCTCGCGGTCGGTGCTGTCTGCTTCCCGCTCCTCCTCCTCGGTTGCCGCGACGACCCCATGAGCGCCGACGGCACCTCGCCATGCAGACCGACGGCCAGCCCCGTTTTCTTGAGCGCCAACGACGACGACGATGGCGACGGCTATCCCCGCGACGAGAACTACCCCGCCGTCAATGACGAAGACGACGACATCGCCGACCATGCCTGGATCGAGGACGCCCATGGCGCGCACCACCTGTTCTTCCAGAACGAGGGTTGGGCCGGGAGCGACATCGTGCACTACGTGACGACGGACCTGCAGGCGCTCACCTATGTCGGCGTCGCCCTGCAGAAAAACCCTGGCGGCTGGGATTCTCAGGCACTCTGGGCGCCTCACATCGTCCAGAACGGCCACACGTATTTCATGTTCTACACTGGAACGAGCGGGACCGGCGGAACCAGCAAGCAGCGCATCGGCCTCGCCACCTCCTCGGACCTCATCACCTGGAGGCGCACTCCGGTGAACCGTTGCCCCGAGACGACCGGTGACGGGTGCATCTACGAGTGCGCAGAAGCGTGGACGACCTGGGGTGGGCAACCAGGAACGTACAACCAACAGTGCCGTGATCCGTTCGTCCTCTGGGACGAGGCGGAGCGGCGCTGGGTCCTGTTCGCCACCGCGAAGAGCACCAACCGCTACGGTGTCGTCACTGTGGCCTACTCCGGAGATCTGGTGCACTGGACAGGTGCGGGCTATGTCGACGCCACGCGCCGGCTGGCGGGGGGATCCGGCAGCCAGCCGTTCGGTGGTCAAGCGGAGAACCCCTACGTCCTGGCGCGGGACGGCTCGTACACTCTCCTCTTCTGCGACTGGGCTGACCCAGAGGACGACTGCACGGTGCAGAATCCGCGGACGATCGTCCAGTACGCCACCTCATCGACCCTGCATGCCGACGCGGAGGGGAGCCACAACTGGAGCTACCGCGGTTTCACACTCGATCCTGGTGTGAACGCGATCGAGGCGCTCCACCTCGGCGTCGACACCTGGATCTTGTCCCAGAGCATCGCTGATCGCACTTCCTGCGACTATGCCGAGCATCGCCGCGAGTTGCGCTTGAAGCGGCTCGTCTGGGGCCCCGGCGGGACCTTCGCGACCACGCCCTGGTCCCCGTGTTCCACCCCGCCTTGAGCCATTGTCTATCGGTACAACTCGATGTCCGTCCTACCCATCGAACCCGGCATACGGGAGCTTCGACACGTTGGGTTTGGTCGCCTACGCGGCTCCGCAAGGGGCACCATGTACGCACTCACCTAGAATAATCACCGGGCACGTGGTGCGGGATTCGCCATCCTGTACCGCGAGCGATAATACTGGTCTGCTGTCGGGGAGAAACCGGTTCGATGCACGACGGTCGCCGGCGGCCGGCGAGGCCGCGCCGGATTCCCCTGCTGCCGCACCTCACGCCGTCCGGCGCCGCGCCCAGAACCAGGTGGCCGAGGCCAGCGTTGCCGTCGCCAGGAGGACGACCATCTCCACTTTCCCCATGCGGCTCACGAGCACGCAGCAGAATGCGATGCCCAGAACCGCGAAGAACGTGCCGCCCGCCAACCGGAAGGCGTGCGCGTGCGGCTGTCTCCGGCGCAGAACGAGCAGAGAGCCGCAGACCAGACCGTAGGTCAACAGGCGTGCCAGGGCGGAGAGCGCTGCGTTCCAGCGGAAGCTCGCTGCGACGGCCAGACCGAAAACGAGGACCGCGTAGGCGACGATCGAGACATGGGGGGTGCGAAACCGCGAGTGAATGGACGCGAGCCCGACCGGGAAGTCGCCCTGCTCAGCGAGGGCGAAAGTCAGCCGTGGCGCGCTCACGAACTGTCCGCTCAGGTAGCCATAGACGGAAAGGAGCGCGCCCGCGGCGATCAAGGCCGCCCCTTCGGGGCCCAGGAACCCGCGGGCAGCAGTCGCGAGCGGCCGCTCCGTTCCTGCCGAAAAATCGAGCGTACCGACCACGACCACCTGCACGAGCGTGTAGACCACAGTCACGGCAGCGAGACCTACGAACAGCGCGATGGGAGCATCCCGACGTGGGTTCCTGGCTTCGCCCATCGGCAGCAGCGCAGCCTCGAAGCCGCCGTAGGCGAAGACGAGGAGCAACAGCGCCTCGAGCCAGCCCCCCGTGCCCGCAGGTACGGTGTTCGGCGCCGCCCTCGTGTGCTGGAAGACGAGCCCGGCGACGATGAAGAGGACCAGCGGCAGGAGCTTGGCGATGGCGAAGACGCTGCTCAGTCGCGTCCCAGTCCGCACGCCGCGGACGTTCGCCAGGGTCAGACCGCCGAGGAGCAAAGACAGTACCCCGGCGCGCTCGAGCGGCTGCTCGGCCCGCGGCCAGAACTCGGCGAGGTACAGGACGAACAGGTTCGCGTTGGCCGCGGCCGAGGTCAGGCGCACGAGCCAAGCCAGCCAGCCGACCTGAATGCCGACGAAGCGGCCGAATGCCGCGCGCGCGTAAAGATACGGGCCGCCTGCCTGGCGGAACTGCGAACCCACCTCGGCGAAGCAAGCGACGATCACGGCGATGCCCGCCGCCGCCACGAGATAGGCCCATATGCTGGCGGTGCCCAGCTTGCCTGCGACCACCGCCGGCAGACCGAAGATACCGCTGCCAATGATCGAATTCAGCACGAGAGCCACGAGAGTCCAGCGGCCGATGGCGCGGATGAGTTGTGATTCTTCCCGCATGGGCTCCTCGCGCCGAAGTGCTACGATGAAGTTGCCACCCGGGATGCCCCCGCCCTGAAGCGCTCTGGAGGCGCCGCATGTGGTCCCGGCTTCGAGGGCGTGCGCTCGCGGCTGGTGCCGTCTGCATCCCGCTCCTGATCTTCGGCTGCGGCGGCGACCCCATGGGGCGCGACGGTACAACGCTTTGCAATCCGACCACAAACACCGTTTTCCTGAGCTCCAAGATCGATGACGATGATGGCGATGGCTATCCCCGTGACGAGAACTACCCCACGATCGATGACGAAGACGACGACATCGTCGACCATGCCTGGATCGAAGACGCCAGCGGCGCTTACCATCTGTTCTTCCAGAACGAGGATCGAGGGGTCGGCAGCGACATCATGCACTACACCACGACAGACCTGCAGAACCTCACCTACGTCGGCGTCGCGCTACAGAAAAACCCAGGCGGTTGGGATTCTCAGGCGCTCTGGGCACCGCACATCGTTCAGAACGGAAAGACGTACTTCATGTTCTACACCGGAACGAGCGGAACCGGCCCGGACGCCAAGCAGCGCCTCGGCCTCGCCACTTCCACGGATCTCACCACCTGGACGCGCTTTCCACTGAACCGTTGCCACCAGACCTCCGGCGACGGCTGCATCTACGACTGTGCGGAGGCGTGGACGACCTGGGGCGGGCCGCCAGGAGCGCACAACCAGCAGTGCCGGGATCCGTTCGTCCTCTGGGATGCCGCCCATGGGCGCTGGGTCCTGTTCGCCACCGCGAAGAGCACCAACGGCTTCGGAGTCGTCACGGTCGCGTACTCCGCGGACCTGGTCCATTGGCTGGGGGCGGGCTACATCGACGCCACCCGCCTGCTGACAGCCGGGAGCGGCGGCCAGCCCACCGGCGGTCAAGCAGAGAACCCGTACGTCCTCTCACACGCCGGGACGTTCTATCTCTTGTTCTCCGACTGGGCTGACCCGGAGGACGATTGCAGCGTGCCGCACCCACGGACGATCGTTCAGTACGCCACCTCATCGACGTTGCGCGCCGACGCAGCGGGGAGCAGCCACTGGAGCTACCGCGGCTTCATCCCCGACCCTGGGGTGAACGCGATCGAGGCCCTGGTCGTCGATGGCGACACCTGGATCCTGTCCCAGAGCATCACCGATCGGACCTCCTGCGACTACGCCGAGCACCGCCGTGAGTTGCGGTTGAAACGGGTCGGATGGGGCCCGAACGCGACCTTTTCGACCTCACTCTGGGCCCCGTGCGCCGGCGCGCCGTAGAGCTGTCGGCGCCGCTACCGCAGCAGGATGACCTTGCGCGTCTCGCGCTCCACGCGCTCCGGTGCGGCGAGGGAGCTCGCTTGCAGCTGGAGGAAGTAGGCACCCGAGGCGACGCCGTGACCACCGTCGTCCAGGCCGTTCCAGGGGATCGTGTGCTCGGCGGCGGGCAAGGGTTCGGCGAGCAGCGCCCGCACCCGGCGGCCGCGGACGTCGAAGAGCTGCAGGGTGACGTACGCCGGTTCCGGCAGCTCGATCTGGATGGGTGTCGTCGGGCCGACGGGGTAGGGATTCGGCACGATGCGCGCGGTGCGGCCACCGAAGGGCGATGGGGCCGGCCCCAGGTCGCGGAGGTAGCGATACGCCGCCAGCGCGTCGATGATTCCCCAGCCCTCGAAGCGGTCCGGCGCCGCAGAGCGGCTCGCCGTCGAACGCAGGGCTGTGGCGATCTGCACCGGCGTCGCCGCCGGGAATGCGGAGCGCAGCAATGCCGCCGCCCCAGCGACGAGAGGACACGCCGCCGAGGTGCCGAAACCGCCGCCGTAGGCGATGGAGTTCGACGACAGCGCCATGATCGTGCCGATGCCTTCGGCGAGCACGTCGGGCTTGGTGCGGCCGTCCGCCGTCGGGCCGTAGGAGCTGAGGATGGAATAGGCACCGTTCTGGTCGATCGCGCCGACGGCGAGCACGGAGTCGCCGTCGGCCGGGGCATAGATCGTGTTGAAGTCTTGCAGGAGGCCATCATTGCCAATGGCCGCCACGACGACGATGCCGCGCGCCACGGCCATGTCGGCGGCGCGGGTGATCACCGCCGTGTTCCCGTCCATGTCCTCCCAGGTGTAGCTCGTCAGGGGATCATCGAAACCGCGGTAGCCCACGGACGAGCTCACGACGTCGACGCCGATGCTGTCGGCCCACTCCATGGCCGCGACCCAGAGATCCTCTTCCGCCGTCGATTCGACCGCATCGCTCTCGGTACGGGCCAGCAAATACGTCGCCTCGAAGGCCGGCCCGATGAGCTTGCCTTCCTTGAACCCCGCCAGGATGGAGAGTGTCTCCAGTCCATGGGAGTCGCAAGTTTCGCCGGGCCCGCAGGGAATGGGGTCCGGGTTCGGCTCGTTGGCGACGAAGTCCCAGGCGGCATGCACACGCAAGCCGGTCAGCGATTCGTGCGACAGCAGGCGGTAGCCGTTGTCGAAGTGACCGATGAAGACATCCTTGCCGGTCAAGCCCATGTTGTGGAGATCGACGACGCGGATTTGCTGCAGCTGGTTGAGCGACCAGCCGTAGTCGAAGCGGGAGGGGACGGTGCCGAGGGAAGGAGGTGACGGGATGGTGCTCTGCAGAGGAGGCGATGGGACGGTGCTCGAGGAAAGGGGCGACGCGGTCGTGCTTCGACCGAGAGGTGGGACGCTGGCGAGCGATGGGTAGCTGGGAGCCACTGAGGGGCGTATCCGAGGCGCCACGATCTCGAGCGAGCGAACGCACAGCAAGCCGCGCAGCGCGGCCAACTGCTCCCGTGTCGCCTCGACACTCACGGCATTGAGCCACTTGGAGCGCTGGCGGACCTGATGCACCCGGGCAGCCACCGCAGCGACGTAGGAAGGATCGAGCGGCATGTCGCCGGAGTCGATGACCTCCTCGGGCGACCGCACCCGGAGGCGGCGCCGGAGCGAACGCTCCGAAATGAGTTCGAAGAAGGGTCGCTCTTGCGGTGGGTTTCCCTTGTCGCGCAGGAAGACCCAGGCAGTGATGGTCTCACCCGGTTCGATCGAGGCCCAGGCGCGGGCGAGACGCACACCGAGAGACGCCTCGGCGGCGACCTTCGCCGCCGCACCCTGAAAACCAACCCAGGAAACGCAGGCGACGCAGAGAAAGGCTAGGAGCCCACCAACCCTCTCCGAGGAAGGGCGATCACGGGGGCGACGAGGTGCTCTGCAGACGGGCAGAAAGAGGCGGAGCAAGGGCAGAACCCTGCCTTTCGTGGCAGTGCGGGCTGCCCCAGTATAACAACGCTCAGGAAACTCGTGTAGCCCGTGTTTCTTGCAGCCAATCCTCGGCGGCGCTCAGGTCGGTGAAGAATCGAATGCTCCGCCAACCTCGATTCCGGGCCACGGTCTCGGCGAACTGAGGGCTCCAAGCGCCCTTGGGATAGACGACGGCGATGGGATCGGAGCGCTCGAGGCCGAAGCGGTCGAGGCCGCTCATGATCTCGAAGGTCTCGGTGGTGGAATCTCTGGCCGTAGCCTCTCTGCAATCGATGAGTGCGCAACGACAGGCGTGCGTGCGGGCGACCACGAGTCCGTCGGCGACCATGGCGGCGACACGTTCGACGTGGATGGTTCCAGCCACCTTGCAGCGCACGAGCCACGCACTCTCATCGAAGTCCACTGTGTATTGCATGTCACGATCCATGCTCGACTTCCCTTTGCATCAGCTCTGTCTTTCCTGGCGCTCCGCCACGGTGCACACGCTCGTGCGCGGCCACGACGCGGTGAAGAGCGCAAGGCGACCCTGCGCGGTCGATACTCGAGAGGGCGGCAGTTCGGCAACAGGGGAGCGCTAACCATTGTAGTCGCTCGCCGGCGGATGGCAAGTACCTTCGGCGCCAAGGCATTTCTTTTTCGTCGGCCTGGCAGCGCGTTGGCGGCTCAGGTTTCCCCCGATGTCGATCTGGAAGACTACTTAGATTTCATCGGTGAGATCCTTGCGGAGTAGAGCCGCCTTCATTCCCGTGCAAGCAGCTACAACCACCCCTGCAGCTTGGCTATGGCGAGATCCACCAGGGCCGTGACATGATCGGGGCGGTCGTTCAAAGCGGGGATGTAGCGCAGGCGCTGACCGCCGGCGGCGAGGAACGCCTGCCGGTAACGGATGGCGATCTCCTCCAGTGTTTCCAGGCAATCCACCGCGAAGCCCGGGCAGACGACGTCCACCGTCGAGATGCCCTGGCGTGCCCACTCCTGCAGGGTGACGTCCGTGTACGGTTGCAGCCACTCCTCCCGCCCGAAGCGCGACTGGAAGGCGAGCAAAGTGCGTTGGGCGTCGAGACCCAGAAGCCCGGTCAAAGAACTCGCGGTCGCTTCGCACTGGCCGCGATAGGGATCGCCGGCGGCGTCGAACCGCTGCGGCATGCCGTGGAACGAAACAAGCAAGCGGTCCGGCTCGCCGTGTTGTCCCCAGAACTCACGCACGCTGCGCCCGAGCGCTTGGAGATAGAGGCGGTGGTCGTGGTAGTCGGAGATCGTACGCAGCTCCGGCACTCGGCGCCAGGACGTGAGCGCGCGGGCCACAGCGTCGAAGGCGGAGCCCGTCGTGGGTGAGGAGTACTGCGGGTAGAGCGGCAGCACCAACACACGCAGGCAACCGGCGTCGCGCAGCCGCTCGAGACCTTGGGCCATGCTCGGGTTGCCGTAGGTCATGCCCACAGCGACATGCACGGGGACCGTCGTCTGCAGGTGCAGGGCGCTCTCGAAAGCAGCGGCCAGGTCCTGCATGATACTGAGCAGCGGCGAACCCTCGTTCGTCCAGATGCTCGCGTAGGCGCGGGCAGAGCGACGCGGGCGGAGGGTGAGAACGAAGCCATACAGGATCGGCAGCCAGAGCGGGCGCGGCAGGTCCACGACGCGACGGTCGGAGAGGAACTCCCGCAGATAACGCCGCACCGCCGGCGCCGTGGGTGCGTCCGGCGTGCCGAGGTTGGTGAGCAGCACCCCGATGGGGTCGTGCACGCGAGCCTCCCCCCGGCATTCTGGCACATCGGGGTTCTCTTGACTCCCGAAATGCCCTGCCGTTTACTCGCTTCCCGGCTGCATGGCGCTGCAGGAGCCGCCGCGGTGGTTCGAGCCTGCAGCACGGACACGAGAGCCTCGGGGTGGGAGCCGCCACGCTCCGGCACCGAGTGCAAAGGAGTCGACGGTGGATAGGCGCGGCGTGTGCAGGAGCCTCGCGTTCGTTGGTGCGCTCGCCGCCGCCTTGACCGCCGCGGCGGGCGCGCAGGATCTCTGGCGCGAGGGGGAGAAGCACCTCCGCAACATCCGTCAGCTCACCTTCGGAGGCGAGAACGCCGAAGCCTACTGGTCGAGGGACGGCAAGAAGCTGATCCTGCAATCGACGCGGGACAGCCTGCACTGCGATCAGATCTTCACCATGGATGCAGACGGCTCGAACGTGCGCCTCGTTTCCACCGGCAAGGGGCGGACGACGTGCGCCTTCTTCTTCCCCGACGGCAAGCGCATCCTTTACGCCTCGACGCACCTGGCCTCGCCCGACTGCCCGCCGCCGCCGGATTACTCCAAGGGGTACGTGTGGAAGCTGTACCCGAGCTACGATCTCTTCAGCGCCGATCCGGACGGGAGCCATCTCGTGCGCCTCACGGCCACGGAGGGCTATGACGCCGAGGGGACCATCGGCCCGGACGGCCGCATTCTCTTCACCTCCGGCCGCGACGGCGACCTCGATCTCTACAGCATGAACGCCGACGGCTCCGACGTGCGGCGTCTCACCAAGGAGCCGGGATACGACGGTGGTGGCTTCTTTTCTGCCGACGGCAAGAAGATCGTCTGGCGGGCTTCGCGACCACGGACCCCGGAAGAGAAGATGGCGTACGAGGATCTGCGGCAGAACCATGTGATCCGCCCTGGAGCCCTCGAAATCTTTATCGCCAACGCCGACGGCAGTGAGCCGAAGCAGCTCACGAGCAACGGCGCCGCCAACTTCTGCCCCTTCTTCACCCCCGACGGTACGAAGGTCATCTTCGCCTCCAACGTGGGAGCGCCGCAGAGCCGCAACTTCGACTTGTGGCTGATCCGCGTGGACGGCACCGGCCTCGAGCAGGTGACCTTCGACCCGACCTTCGACGGGTTCCCGATGTTCAGCCCCGACGGCAAGCGGCTCGTCTTCGCCAGCAATCGCAACTCCAAGGGGCGCACGGACACGAACATCTTCCTCGCCGACTGGGTGGAATGAAGCAATCATGAGCGGAACGGCTTCGACACCTGCGGGAGCTCCGGTGCAGGCGGCGAAGAGGCTCGCCATCATCGGGGGCGGCTTCATGGGCGCGGCTCTCGCCGAGGGGCTCATCGCCTCGGGCTGGGACCGCGACGCCATCATCGTTTCGGGGCGGCGCGAATCGCGCCGGCGCTCCCTGGAGGAGCGCCTGGGGTTGCAGACCACCGACGATTCCGCTTTGGCTGCGGCCAGTGCGGCCACGGTGCTCTTCGCTGTCAAACCGCAGGACATGAACAAGGCCCTGGCGCAGGTGGCCCCGGCTCATGCGTCGCACAAGCTGGCCATCACCATCGCAGCGGGCATCCACATGGATCGCCTCGAGACGGCCCTCGGCGGCTGCCCGGTGATCCGGGCCATGCCGAATACGCCGGCCGCCATCGGCATGGGCGTGACCGCGGTGGCCAAGGGCCGTTACGCCACGGACACGCACCTGGTGACGGCGCTCAACATCCTGGGGTGCGTGGGAAAGACCGTGATCGTCGAGGAAGGACAGATGGACGCGGTCACGGCGGTGAGCGGCACGGGGCCCGCCTACGTTTTCCTCCTCGCCGAAGCATTGATCCAGGCGGCCATCGAGGAGGGCTTGAGCAAGGAACAGGCGTACGCGCTCACGTATCAGACTTTCGCCGGGGCGTCTCGGTTGCTCACGCACGACCCGGCCGATCCTGCCGAGCTCCGCGCCCGGGTCACCTCGCCGAATGGCACGACGCACGCCGCCGTCACCGCGCTCGAGAAGAAGCACTGGGTACGGACTTTCATCGAAGCCGTGCACGCAGCCCGACAGCGCTCTGAGGAACTCGGGCGCTGAAACTGGAGCAGGCCTGGCGGTCACGGAGAGTGTGCTGGCGCCCCGCTGCGAGTAGGTCGCGCAGCACGGCGAGTATCCGGACCCCAGGGGCGGAGACATGGAGACAGCGCTCAGCATCGCCATCGGTCTCGGGCTGGCGGCAGCCGCGGGATTCCGAGTCTTCGTGCCCCTCCTCATCGCCTGCGTCGCGAGCCGCACTGGCCACCTGCCGTTGACGAGCGGCTTCGATTGGTTGAGCACCAACCCGGCGTTGATCATCCTCGCTACAGCGACCCTCGTCGAGATCATTGCCTATTCCGTTCCCTGGCTGGACCACGTCCTCGACCTGGTGGCGACGCCGGCGGCAGTGTTGGCGGGGGTGCTCGCCAGCGCCGCGGTCATGACCGAAATGCCTCCATACCTGAAATGGAGTCTCGCGATCATCGCCGGAGGCGGCGCCGCCGGGATGGTGCAGGGCGCGACCGTGCTGGCGCGGCTCAAATCGACGCTCGCGACCGGCGGCCTGGCGAACCCGCTCGTCGCGCTGGCGGAGTTCTCCGGCTCGGTCCTGACCGCGGTCCTCGCCATCGCCGTGCCGCTCTTCGCCCTCCTTTGCATCGGCGGCCTCTGTCTCATGGTGTTCCTGGTCTCGCACCGCTTCCTCTTCGGCCGCCGGAAGCGGGCGTGACGGTGGACGGTGCCGGCAGGCGGCATGGCGCGATGTCAGAGAAGTGCGAGGCGATAGGGCATGGGAATCACGATGGGCGCTCGACCGCGATACGCGCCGATGCGTTCCACGCTCAGCGGCCCCTGAGAGACCAGCCGCGCCGCGAGAGCGGCATCGTCGGGAAAGCGCTGCTCGCCTTCGACGGTGTGCTGCCGGCGGATCGTCCTGCGCTCGACGGCTCGCCAAGCGGTTTCCACCATACGATCCTCGGCTGCACACCACGACCAGGGTGAGCCCACGGCATGGTCGATCACGACCACGTCAGGCGCCAGAGACCTGACATGGTCGAGGGCGCGATCAGGATCCGGCATCTCATGGAGACAGAACTCGAGGTACACGACGTCGCCGGGCTCGCTCACGTCGGCCACGTCGCTTGTCACCAGGGTGAATTTGTCCGCGAACCCGCAGTCCTGAAGACGCGCCGCGAGCTGCTCGAGCGCCGCGCCGTCTTTGTCGACGGCGAGGACCTGACGCGCCGGGCGAGCGAACTCGAGCAACTGTTCTCCACCCGCTCCGACGACGACGAGCTTCTTGTCGGTGACGTCGTAGAAGGACGCCAGCTCACGCACGATCCTTGCGAGATCGGTCGCCACAGGCTACTGCTCCAAGTACTTCTTCAGCGCGGCCAGCGTCATCTCCCAGTTCTTCTCCTGCGGCTCAAAACTTGGCCGCAGGCCTTTCTTTACGAATCAAGAGGCCGGCGACGAGCGCGCTCAGGAGCGCCAGCATGGCGGCGACAAGCATGACCCGGCGGAATCCGGACACGAACGATTCTTCGATCGCCTGTCGGACCACGAGCCGCATCTCCGAAGCGAGACCTTCCGGCACTTGCGCGCCGGCCAGCTTGATGCGCTCTCCGTCGAGGAGCTGCCGCGTTTCGCGGCTGAGGTCGAGCGCGGACAGGCGGTGGTCGAGACCGCGGTCGAAGGTGTGCAGCATGACCAGGCTGAACGCGGCGACCGCGATCAGTCCCGCGGCGCGAGAAACGGCGTTGTTGACCCCCGAGGCGATGCCGGCGCGGTCGCTTTGGACCGCGTTCATCACCGTCGTCGTCAGGGGGGCAACGCTGACGGCCATCCCTAGACCGAGCACCACGACCGCTGGAAAGAAAGTCAGCCAATAGCTGCCGCCTATTCCAGGTCGCATGAAAAGAGCGAACCCGAGCGCGGCGATCGTCGGCCCCACCACGAGCGGCAACCTGGCTCCGTAACGCTGGATCAATCCGCCCGACCAGCGCGAGAGAAGGAACATGATGAGGATGAAGGGAAGAAAAGCGGCGCCGGCTGCGGTGGCAGAGTAACCCTGCACCTGCACCAGATCCAGAGGGAAGAAGAAGAGCGCGCCGACGAGCGCGGCGTACAAGAACAAAGTGAGCACATTCGCGCCGCTGAAGTCTCTGGATCGGAACAGGCTGAGCGGCAACATTGGATTTCGCTGCTGTCTCTCGACGAGGAGGAAAAAGAGCGAGGCGACGCAGCCGCCAAGGAGCGCGACGAGCACTCGTGGGTGCCCGAAGCCCCATCGCGAGGATTCGATCAGGCCGTAGACGATCGCGCCCAGGCTGGCGGTTGCGAGCGCCGCCCCCGTCCAATCCAAGCCGTGTTCCCGGTCGCGCGCCCGACTCTCTGGCACGTGCCAGAACGCTAGCACCAGCACGACGGCGGCCAACGGGATATTGATGAAGAAGACAGCTCGCCAAGAGATGCGATCGATCAGCCAGCCGCCGAGGACAGGCCCGATCGCGGCGGTGATGGCGCTGAAGCCCGACCAGGTGCCGATCGCCTGCCCGCGCTTCTCCTCGCTGAAGGAGGCGCTGATGAGCGCCAGGCTGCCGGGCACGAGCAGCGCACCTCCCACGCCTTGGATTGCCCGCGCGGCGATCAACTGCTCGACGTCGGGAGCGAGCCCGCACCAGACGGAGGCCAGAGCGAAGATCCCGACGCCGATGCAGAACACGAGTCTCCGGCCGAATTGGTCGCCGAGCGATCCCCCTACGAGCAGCAGCGCCGCGAGGAACAGAGCGTAGGCCTCGACGACCCACTGCACGTCCACGACCGTAGCGTTCATGGCGGTTTGCAGCGCCGGCAACGCCACGTTGACGACCGTTCCATCGATGAACACCAGGCTCGATCCGAGAATGGTCGCCGCCAGCACCCAAGGCCCCGAAGACTCGGCACAGGGAATCGCTACCGGTCCGGATGCCATCACCCCTTCGTCACACGGCTGCCTGACGAGATATGTCATGGCTCTAGCACCCCGCGTCGGCCGGTGGTCGGGCGTCGAGCTCCCCTCCATGCCGGATTGCCACGAGTCTCGAGATGAGCATACTCTTCCCTGGCGCATTCATGGCGCCGATCGAATCACGCAGCCCTGGAGGACATGTGAGCGTCGTCGACGTCTTTCCCTACGAAGTGCGCGAGATCGAGCACTTTTGGATTCCGCTGCGCGACGGCTGCCGACTCGCCGCTCGGCTCTGGCTGCCTGATGGAGCGGAGCGTTCCCCCGTCCCCGCCGTGATCGAGTACATCCCGTACGGCAAGCGCCTCGGCACTCGGGATCGCGACGAAGCGATGCATCGCTGGTTCGCCGGCCACGGCCTGGCGGCCGTGCGCATCGACCTGCGCGGCTCGGGGGAATCCGAGGGAGTGCTTCGCGATGAGTATCTGCCACTCGAGCAGGAGGACGGCGTCGAGGCCATCCGCTGGATCGCGGCACAGCCCTGGTGCACGGGTGCTGTGGGTCTCATCGGCAAGTCGTGGGGCGGTTTCAACGGGCTGCAGATCGCGGCGCGCCGGCCCCCGGAGCTCCGAGGCATCGTAACGGTCTGCTCCACGGATGATCGCTACACGGACGACGTCCATTACATGGGCGGGTGTCTCTTGAACGACAGCCTGTGGTGGGGTGCGACCTTCTTCCAGCTCGTGGTGCAGCCACCCGACCCCGAGCTGGTCGGATCCAACTGGCGCGCCATGTGGCTCGAGCGGCTCGAGGCCGCCGAACCTCATCCCCTGCGCTGGCTCCAGCACCCGCTGGCGGACGCGTACTGGAAGCAAGGCTCCGTCCGCTACGACTACGGTGCAATCGCCTGTCCGGTCTTCGCCGTCGGCGGATGGGCGGATGGTTATACGAGCGCGATCCCCCGGCTCCTATCAGGCCTCCGCGTCCCCAGTCGCGGTCTCGTCGGTCCGTGGGGACATGCGTATCCCCACGACGCCAGCCCGGGTCCGAGCATCGGCTTCTTGCAGGAAGCTCTGCGCTGGTGGCACAACTGCCTTGGAGAAGGAAACGACGACAAGCGTCCTGGCCAGCGCGAGAGCATGGCGCACATACCGCCGAGCGACAGCGAGCCCCGCTACCGCGTCTGGATGTCTGAGAGTGTTCCGGCTGGCTTCCGCGGCGAAGACCGTCCTGGCCGGTGGGTCGCCGAAGCACATTGGCCCTCTCCGCGCATCCGCCATCGAGTGTTCCGACTGGCCCCGGACAGGCTCGGTGACTCGGTCGTCTCGGCGCGTCTCACGATCGCTTCGCCCCAGACGACGGGCCGTGCTTCGGGGAGCTGGCTCATCGCCAATCTGCGCGACCAGCGGGAGGACGACGCGGACTCGCTCTGTTTCGATTCGGAGGTGCTGACGGAACGGCTCGAGATCCTTGGAGCTCCGGAGGTGAGGGTCGTTGTGGCATCGGATCGGCCCGCGGCCTTCCTGGTCGCGCGACTCTGCGACGTCTCGCCGGACGGGAGCTCCACGCGCGTGAGCTATGGCGTCCTCAATCTGACGCACGATGCGGCCCACGAGAACTGGCAACCCCTGGAGCCCGGCCGTCCGATGGACGCCACCATTCGCCTCAAGGACGTAGCCCATGTCTTTCCGCCGGGCCAGCGGGTGCGCCTCGCCCTCTCGAACGCGTGTTGGCCTCTCCTTTGGCCATCTCCCGAACCCGTCCGGCTCACCCTTCTCACCGAGAGCAGCACGTTCTCTCTGCCTGTGCGTCCGCCGGATCCCAAAGATGCCGATCTCCGAGCATTCGAACCTCCGGAGCAGGCCCGCTCCTCGGAGTGGTCGCCGCTCACCAAGGGCTCTCATGACCGACGAGTCGAAATCGATCCTCTATCTCATGACCACATCACCCGCACGCGGTCCGGCTTCGATGAGCACGGCGGCGTGGCTCTCTCGCGCCTCGAAGTCGCCGGGAACATCGAGGGCGGCGACGGTACCGACGTAGAGATTCGAATCCACCCCGACGATCCCTTGCGGGCTCGAGCCGCGATGGCCCAGCGAACCGAGCTGCGACGTGAGGCGTGGCGCGTTGCCGTCGAGACCGAGATCCAGATCACTTGTACGAAAACCGAGTTCGTCGTCATCGCACGGCTCGATGCCTGGGAGGGTGAGACGCGAGTGTTTCACCGCGGTTGGGACGAGCGCGTCCCGCGTCTGGGAGTATGATTGATCCGATGCCACTGACTCCCGGCAAACGGCTCGGCCGGTACCAGATCGTCGCACCGGTCGGGGCCGGGGGAATGGGCGAGGTGTACCGCGCCCACGACCCACGTCTCGGCCGTGACGTGGCGATCAAGGTGTTGCCCCAGCATCTGACCGGCTCCGCCGAGGAGCGAGCTCGCTTCGAGCGCGAGGCGCGCACGATCTCGCAGCTCAACCACCCTCACATCTGTACGCTCTACGATCTCGGCCAGGAGGACGGCGTCGACTACCTGGTGATGGAGCTGGTGGAGGGAGAGACGCTCGCCCATCGGCTGGAGAAGGGCCCGTTCGCTCTGGCCGAGGTGCTCACACTCGGCCGGCAGATCGCCGGGGCGCTGGACTGGGCGCATCGAGCCGGCGTGGTGCACCGCGATCTGAAGCCCGGCAACATCATGCTCGCCCGGAACGGCGCCAAGCTCCTCGACTTCGGCCTCGCCCGGCCCGCCGGACTCGCTCCGGCGCCGGGAGCGGTGAGCCAGTCGGCGACCATGATCCGGCCGCTGACGGCCGAGGGAAAGATCGTCGGGACGTTCCAGTACATGGCGCCAGAGCAGTTGGAGGCAAAGGAAGCGGACGCGCGGAGCGATCTGTGGGCGCTGGGCTGCGTGCTCTACGAAATGGCCACCGGAGCGCGGGCTTTTGCGGGGGAGAGCCACGCGAGCCTGATCGCGGCGATCATGACCGGCGAGCCTCGTGCGATGACGGAGTTGAAGCCGCTGACGCCGCTCGCGCTGGAGCGTGTGGTCCGGCAATGCCTGCGGAAGGACCCTGAGGACCGGTTGCAGTCGGCGCGTGACCTCGCGTTCACGCTGGAACTCGTCGCGAGCGACACCGCGCGCCTCGGTCCGGCCGGCCTTAGCGCCGCGACCGAGCGCGGGCGACGCTCGGCGCCCTGGATCCAGGTGGCGATCGCGGCGGTGATCGTGGCGGTGGCATTCGTCACCGGACGCATGACGAACACGCCATCCGGCGAGAGTTCGATCCGGATCTCGACCCTGTCCCAGGGCAGCCGCGACAGCGAGCCCGCGGTCTCTTCCGATGGCCGCCTCATCGCCTTCAGCGCGGTTCGCCAGAATGGGCAGGGGCTCTGGCTCATGGACATGGTCTCGCGAAGCGAGGTGAAGCTCACGGGTGAGGCCGATCATCTGCCGCGATTCACGCCCGACCGCGGCAGCATTCTCTTCACTCGCCAAGAGGGCACTGGGCAGTCGCTGTGGCGCATTCCGGTCCTGGGTGGCGCACCGCGGCTCCTCCTGGAAGACGCATCGGATGCCGACCCATCTCCCCACGGCGAGCGGATTGCGTACATCTCGGGCTTGGCCGACAGCACCGGCGTGCGCACGCGCCTGATGGTGGCGAATTCGGACGGAACCGGCGGCCGGGAGTTGTGGTCGCGTGGATCCGTCATCCTCGTCTCGCCGCGATGGTCACCCGACGGCCGGCGCATCACGGTGGTCGTCGGCGGAAGCCAGAACGCTGCCTACACCGTGGCCGTCGTGGACGCATCGAGCGGCTCGGCGCGCGTCTATCCCGCGCCCACTGGAGCCGTGCTCTCGAACGCGGCGTGGGACGGCACCGGGAAGGGGCTGATCGTCGCAGAAGGCGTGGGAGTCACGGCGATCCAGCGCGGGTCGTCCGCCCGTCTGTTCCGTCTCGATACGCGCTCCGGACGGTACCAGGCGCTCGGCTGGCTCGAGAACTTCCCCTCCTTGATCGACTTGCTTCCCGACGGGCGTCTGGTGCTGTCGAGCTTGCTGGCGCGGCAGAACCTGATGGAGGTTTCGCTCGAGGCGCGCAACCTGTTCGCCGGTCGCGCCCTCACGAGTGGAATGGCCATCGATCGCCAGCCCGTCTACGCGCCCGACGGAAAGTCGGTCATGTTCTCGTCCAACCGCGGCGGGACCCTGGACCTCTGGGAAGTCTCGGTGGAAACCGGCGAGATGCACCGCGTGACGGACGATCAAGAGGACGACTGGGATCCCGAATATGGCCCGGACGGACAGTCGATCTTCTGGTGTTCCGGCCGCAGCGGCGCCTTCGAGATCTGGGCCGCGCGCCGCGATGGAAGCGCTCCGCGTCAGCTGTCGCGCGACAGCCTCGATGCGGAGAACCCGTCCGTCACTCCCGATAATCGCTGGGTCTTCTACAGCTCCGCCCATCCGACCAAGTCCGGGCTGTGGCGCGTTCCCGTCACCGGTGGCGATGGAGAGCGCCTGCTGCGTGGCGGGACGCTGATCCCCGACCTCTCGCCCGACGGCCGCTACCTGTCCCTCATCACGGATGTCGGAACCTTGTCCTCGAAGCTCGGCGTGTTCGATCTCTCAGAAAGGAGACTCCTGAGCGCTCCGGTTCCTCTCCACGTCACGCCCGGAACGATCCAGAATGGCCGGTCACGGATCACCCCGGACGGCAGCGCCGTCGTCTACATCTACGCGCGAGAGGACGGACAGCCGATGCTGCTGCGGCGGCCTCTCTCGGCCTGGAAGACCGGCGTCGGCAAGATCGACACGCTTTTCGCCGGCTCGACCGAGTCCATCGAGTCCTTCGGCCTCGCGCCGGACGGCAAGCGGACCACGGTCTCGGTGGTGGACTGGCTCTCCGGCCTGACCATCGCGGAGGGCGTGAACGGCATCGTCCCACCGAAGCGAGGCCAGTAGCGCAGCCGTGAAGCTTGCGCCACGAGAAGAACGTTTCTCTCCCTGGCCCGCCCCCTGTCAAGGTGCCGTCGACGCGGAAGGACCGCCTACCAGAAGAACCGCTTGGCACCCTTCCAAGTTCCCGAGGAAAGCACTCCAGAGCCCGCCCAACGCGCACGAAAAGCGTAAGTCACCTCGGTAGCGTCAGTTTCGCTCCGCGCGGAGAGAGTACCGGAGCGGTTGAACGGGACGGCTGCGAAAATCGCTGTCGCGGTCTCGAGGACACCGACTTTCGATCTGACGTCTTCACAACGGATTCGCCAGCAGGAGCCGAACGAGGCCCTCACGCAAGCTGTCCAGGTCTTCCCGTTTGCGATGCGTTTCCACCACGTTGCCAGGGACATGTGGGGAAAGCATGAGGAATGTTGCACGGACCGAAGGCGAACTCACCATTCCTACTCACGTTGAGATGTGAGATCAGGGCATCCCCCACCACAGATATCAGGTGCTGAAAAACCGCGAGGCGCGTAACGATGTGATTTACGCGATTCTCATGTGTGTGGTGACGCACAAGGTACGTGTGGTGGATTCCCCGATTTACACGTCTTTCGCTGCGCTGCTAGTATCGGTGCACTCAAGCATGCGCGGATCCGATGAGGTGAGGAGTTGTGAGTCATGCGTAAGTTCTCGTTGCCTTTGGCTCTGGTCGTCGTTCTTGCTGCCACCGTCGCTCTCGCGGCCAAGCCAGAGGTGAGGTCGTTCACACCGCTTACAGCCCAGGGTGTCTCGGGCGAGGCCCGACTGAATGACATGCCTCAGCAGAGCAGCACGCGGATCCAGGTCCACCTGGACAACCTGGCGCCCAACACCGAGTACATCGGGACCATCTCCTTGGCCGGGTCCATCGACTGCACCGGCGGAGTTGCGTTCGTCACCTTCCAATCCAACAAGCAAGGCAAGGCCGTAGTCAACGAGCTCGTCCCCCAGCAGGTTGTCGACATCGGCCCGATTGGGATCGCGCCCTCGAGCTCGCCACTGGCCCTTGAGGCCTGCGCGCAGTAATCGACAATCGATACGCCGAAGGTGCCGATTGCTCGTTGCAACAGAGCATCGGCATGCCGGTCCTCGGCGGCCCCTCCAAACGTCGGTTCCTTGAGAGCTCGGCTAGGTCGCTTTCGAGCAACCGCGGGGAAGGAGATTGCCGCTCCGTTTCACAAATGGCGACGAGACAGGGGCCGGTCGTCACCTAGGGTCCCACGCATGTCTTGGGTACGGCTCGGCTGAATCGTCGCTACCGGGGACGCGCTCCGGCCTGGGCTGAAGGCAGCCTACGCTGGCGGCGCGTCCCCTTCATTTTCTTACACGGCGTAGGCCAGCTCATCGGGGCCTCGCCCACGTTTGCTGTGCAGCCCGTCTACCGCGCAAGGATCACGGTGGCGCTGGTCCGGCCTTCGCGCGTCGCGAGGCGCGCAAAGTACACGCCGTTCGCGACCTGGCCCTGACTCGTGGCGCCGTCCCATGCCACCTCGTGCTCGCCGGGCCCCATCTCGGTGTCCACCAGGGTCGCGACATGGCGCCCAGCGACGTTGAAGAGATCGAGCCTCACGTGGTCCTCGTGCATGAGCGGGAAACGCAGGTTGGCGCCATGCGGGTTCGGGCGCGCGCTGAGCGTGGCCATGGTCTTGTTCCCGGTTTCCACTCCAGCCACCACAAGAACGGCGGGCCGATAGCGGTTGAAGGAGCAATTCAGGGCGTCGCGGTCGTCGCTCTCCAGGGTCCGGCCGGAGAGGCCGATGTAATTGGCATACATCGTGGGCCGGTTACTTGCTTTCTTCACTTCGGTGTGGTGGATGCCCAGGGTGTGACCGAACTCGTGGGCCGCAATCGCTTGGACATCGTAGTCGCTCCCGTTGGTGTTCCAGGTCGCGGCGTCGTTGAACGAGATGTCCGTTTCGGTGATCACCTGGCCGGATAGCAGGACAAGGGCAGTGATCGCCAGGCAACCCCCGGTGCAACCGTTCCCGACCGACCACATCACGGTGTTGACGCCATCGGTGGTGAACCCGCGGCTGGTCGTTCCGATATAGACCACCGTGTAACTCGCCGGTGTGACCTGATTCCAAGAGGTCATCGCATTCTGGAGCGCTCCCACCACGCCCGCTTTGCTGCCCTGATTGGCGGGGTTGAGCGACCATCCGACCGACGACGTCGTCCAGTGTACGAAACCGCCGGGGTCATTACAGGGCACGGTGGACCCCGAGGAGGTGCGTCCGACACCGGCATTCCGGATCATGCGGAAGGCCTCGGATCTGGATGTGAGCAGAAGTCCGGCGCACGCGCACGCGACCGCGGCCGTTACCTGCTGGTTGGTCATTCTGTGCATGGTGACCCTCCTAGACATCAGCGGTTGGAGTGCGAGCGGACCTGGTCGATCAGTTCATCCAGATCGAGACCATCGTCGCCGCCGGGAACGTCGACTTTCCCGTGCTCGTCGGGGAGCAGGGGGTCGCCGATGGCCTGGCTGAACGCGCGGCTACCCACGATCTCGAAGACGCCCTGCGAGTGGTCGCGGATCGTCAGCCGGTTCGCGGCGCCTGGAAGATCGTCGTGGGCCAGGAACAGCACGTACTCGGAGCCTGGGGCGAGGTCCGCCCCGCCGACGATGAGGGTCGTCACATCCCCGACGGATCCGCCCATGAGGGTACAGATCATGTCGCCGGACGCTTCGCCTTTGAGGATTCGCGAGGGCCGCAGGCGCACGTCGGTGAGGATGAACTGGTGGTCGGCGTTCCAGTAACTGTGGATGTCGAGGACGGTTGCTTGGACGATTGTTTCGTTACCGGTCGTGAGGTGGTCCAGCCCTTGCCGGATCAAGGTCGTGGCGCCGGCCGAGGCGGCAGACAGCGCCAGCGCAGAGGGTAGGAGGGAAAGCTTTACCGCGAAGAGCGAAGCACGCAACGCGCTCCTCCTTCAATTAGGGAACCGTGTCAGCCAAGCGGTGGGTCCCGCCATCGGGCAAGGCGGGATGGGGCCGGCCCGAGGACTGGGCACAGTGCAGACGCCAGGGGCGATATGTTTCGCGGCAGTTCCATGAGACACCCCTGAAACGGAGTGTTAAAGCAGAAACCGGACACGCCAGCAAGTGACTTCTTGGTGGCTGGAAAGGGCCACGCATTGTTGCGATCGCGAGGCTCCGTACTCCTACATAGATTCGAGAGGAGGTGCAGAACCGGCGGCCCGCGCTTTACGTCTCCGACGTCTGGCACTCCGGGCGAGTCAGGCTGATCTGCGCCTGTGTCACCGTGGACTCCGTCCCGGCTTGCCGTCCGCTTAAGCAATTCATGGTCCAGCCTGGTGTGGATACAAGGTGCCGCGCACATGATGATGCGTCTGGAATGCAGGAGGGGACGGGCCCCGCGGGCCGCCAGTTGCTTCCCTCCGCCATGAGCGCCGGAGTCTGAGGCGCTCGTCCGAATCCTCACTAGACGAGGAACGAGCGCTCGAATTGCTCCACGCAGCCGCCGAGCCGGCCGCCGCCGCTTCCAAACATTCCCGACCGGGGCGAGCACGCCGGGGCTTGGCGGAATGGGAACTGATCGAGCGAATCCAGGGTCATGGATGCGGGACATCGTGAGTCTCGTGCTATCGGAAGTTGCTCTGCGCGGCGTCAGGAGCCGATTCAAACCCGGGGAGTGAGCTGATCGAAAAGTTTCCAATAGTAGCGGCCGAGAGCGTTGCCTTTCGGGCTGAGGTCGACAGGGCTCGAGCGCGCCTACGTCGCCGCCTCACGATCGACGATGCTTCGTTCCTGGTCGTGCGATCGGAATCCGTCTACCGACTTGGGACAACCGTCCTTTTTTCGAGATCGAGAGCGAGCTGCATGCCGCGGGCTTCACACAAGACGAGCTCGCGCGCGCCCGAGCGATGGGACTTCGGCGAGTTGACGACAGGTTTCGAATTGAGTAAGTTCCAAGTCCACAAAGAGTTGCTCCGTGCGGAGGTCCATAATCCCCTCGGGCTGGAGGAACGGCCATGCGCGCACCCAAGGTCTCCGTCATTCTCCTCGTCGCTTTCGTCGGCCTCGGCGGCGCGTGGGGTGGATGGGCCCTCGCCGACGAGCGGCTCACAGCGGACACGCCGAAGACGACTGTAGCTGGTAACACGTTCGTCGCGCCGGCCGGATGGTCGGTGGTCGTGCGTGGACCAGCGACGATCCTTGAGGCACCCGAGGGCGGATCTTTCATCGCTCTCGTCGATGTGGCCGCGGCGGACGCCACGACCGCTGACGCCGCAGTCGCGGCTGCGTGGGGCGCATACAAGCCCGGCGCGCAGTGGCCGCTCAAGGTCACCACGCCGATAGCCGACAAAGATGGCTGGACCGATCGCAAGGCATACTCGTACCAGACTTCGCCCAACGAGAAACGCGATGTCGGTGTGGACGTGCGGCGGGCCAACGACACGTGGACGGTGGCGATCTACGACATGTCGCAGGCCATCGGCGAGAAGCGCGCGGCCCAAGTGGGTTTGATCCTTGGCAAGCTGTTGCCGAAGGGACGAAGCCGAGAGTCGTTCGCCGGTAAGAAGGCGAACGTACTCGACGATGCGCGCCTGGCGGAGCTCAGGAGGTTCGTCGAGACGTCGATGAAGCTCACCGGTGTGCCCGGCGTGTCGGTGGGTATTTACCAAAATGGCCGCGTGGTGCTCGCCGAAGGCTTCGGCGTGCGCGAGCTCGGCAAGCCCTCCAAGGTCGATGCGGACACCAGGTACATGATCGCGTCGAATACCAAGGCGATGGCAACCCTGATGCTCGCCAAGCTGGTCGACGAAAAAAAGCTCGCCTGGGACACACCGGCGGCGAAGGTGCTGCCGTCGTTCAAGCTCGGGGACGCCGGCGTCACCAGTCAGGTCCAGATCAAGCACCTCATCTGTGCGTGCACTGGCATGCCACGCCAGGATCTCGAGTGGCTACTCGAATTCGATGGCGTCACACCCGAGAAGGTGATGGCCGTGCTCGCGACGATGCAACCGACGAGCAAGTTCGGCGAGCTGTTCCAGTACTCGAACCCCATGGCCGCGGCCGCCGGGTTCCTCGGCGGACATGTCGTATTCCCGAACCTCGAACTTGGTGCGGCGTACGACAAGGCGATGAATCAATTGGTGTTCGATCCGCTCGGTATGAAGGCGACTACGCACGACTATGCTGAGGCGCAGAAGGGCAACGTCGCCACGGCCCATGCTCCTGACATCGACGGCAAGCCGGCCCTGGCGGAGGCTCGCACGAATTTGTCCATCGTGCCGGTGCGCCCAGCGGGTGGCGCATGGAGCTCAGTGAACGACATGATGAAGTACGTCGCCATGGAGCTCGGTGAGGGCAAACTGCCGGATGGCAAGCGCTATATCTCGAAGGAAGCACTGTTGGCGCGGCGCGCGCCACAGGTGGTGGTCGGCACGGACATCACCTACGGCATGGGTCTGTTCGTGAACTCGCAGTATGGTACGCCCGTCGTCCATCACGGCGGCGACATGATCGGGTTTCACAGCGACATGATGTGGTTACCGGAGCACGGCGTTGGCGCGGTGATCCTGACGAATGGGGATCCTGGCTGGCTCGTGCGTTCGGTGTTCCGCCGCAAGCTGCTCGAAGTGCTGTTCGACGGCAACGCAGAGGCCGATGGACAAATCGCGGCAAGCGCGAAAACGTTCTTCGACGAGATGGCCGCCGAGCGCAAACTCCTGACGGTTCCTGCCGACGCCACCGAGGCGGGCAAGCTCGCCGCAAGATATGAGAACCCGGCGGTCGGCGAGATCATCGTGAACAAGACGGGAGCGGCGACGGGTTTCGACTTCGGCGAGTGGTCGAGTGAGGTGGCGTCGCGCCAGAACCCCGATGGCACGATCTCGTTCCTCACCATCGTCCCCGGCTTCAGCGGATTGGAGTTCGTCGTCGGCGGGGAGACGCTGACACTGCGCGACGCACAGCACGAGTACGTTTACAAGGCCGTACCGACGGTGACATCCGTCCCAAGGTAAGAGGGTAAAGAATGGGTGAGGCGTAACACATCGCTCGTCAGCGCGCCGTCGTCACCGGAAACTCTATAAAGCTCGCGTTCTCGGGCGTGTGCCAGATGCGGTGCGTCGCCTTCACGTAATCCTCCGGCTTGGCGAACATGATGTTCGGCACGTACTTCTGCGGGTTGCGGTCGTAGAGCGGGAACCATGTCGATTGAACCTGCACCATGATCCGATGGCCCTTTTGGAACGTGTGGCTCACGTGTGGCAGCGCCAAGCGGTACTCGAGCACCTTGTTCGCTTCGAGCGGCTTGGGGTTCGCAGGGTCCTGCCGGTAACGGCCACGGAGGATATCCGCCGAGATCATCCACTGATAGCCGCCGAGCGTCGGGTGATCGACATCCTCGGACGGCCACACGTCGATGATCTTCACCACCCAGTCCGCGTCGGTACCGGTCGTCGACGCGAAGAGATTCGCGATTGGCTGGCCTGCGAGACGCACGGGCTCCGTGAGCGGCTCGGATTCGTAGACGAGCACGTCCGGCCGCGCGGCGGCATTGCGCTGATCGTCGACGAGCCACTCACCCCACTTGGCATCCGGCGCCGAGGAAGCCAATGTCGGAAGCGTGCGGTAGGGCACAGGCTTGGCGGGATCGGAAATGTACTCGTCGTACTTCGTTGGGGTCGTGGCCGCGGGCTTGTCGAAAGCGACTTTACCGTCCGCGAGCAGGTAAAGATTGCGCGAACGCTCCTGACAGTTCTCCGTGCAGACGCGCGGCCACGCATCGTAGCGATGCCATTGATCCACGCCGGTCTCGTACACGAGCACACGCGGAGTGTCCGGCTTCGGGCTGTCCTTCAGGTAGTGATCGAGGAACGGCTGCATCACCGTGCGGCGGAACCACGTCGCGGTGTCGCCCTCGAACAGGATCTGCCCAATGCCGCGGCCTTCGCGCCGGCCTTGCCCGTGATTCCACGGGCCGAGCACGAGGTGGATCATCTGGCCTGTCGGATCGTTCCGGGCGAGCGCTTTGAAGAGCGCCGGGCCGCCGTAGATGTCCTCCTGATCGAACAAGCCGGCGACGATCATCATCGGCACTGTAATCGGTTCCTTGGCGAGGATCTTGTCGACGGCCTGGTTCTGCCAGTACGCGTCGTACGCGGGATGTGTCGCGAGTGCGCGCCAGAAGCCGAGCTGATCGAGGCCGCGTGATCGGGCCATCGCGCCGGCCGAGCCGGCGCGGAGGTATTCGTCATAGGTGTCGCGCGTGCTCGACCACCAGGTCTCGCCGCTCTTGCGCGTCCCTTCCTGGCCGTAGATAAACGCGAGCGTTCCGTCCTGCCGAAACGCACCGTTGTGGAACCAGTCATCGCCTACCCAGCCGTCGACCATGGGCGCGAACGGCACGGCGACTTTCAATGCGGGATGCGGATTCACGACCGACATCACGGTCGTGTAGCCCTCGTACGAGCCCCCGACCGTACCGACACGCCCGTTGGTTTCGGGGATGTTCCTCACGAGCCAGTCGATGGTGTCGTAGGCGTCGGTCGCGTGATCGACGTCGGTCGGGTTCAGCGGCCCTTTCAGTGGCCGTGTCATCACGTAATCGCCTTCGGAGCCGTGCTTACCGCGTACGTCTTGGTACGCGATGATGTAACCGGCGTCCACGGCGGTGTCGTCCATCTGCGGCACAACAGACGCCATGCGGGGGCTCTCGGAGCGCGAGAGACGCCGGCTGGCGTTGTACGGCGTGCGTGTGAGCAGAATCGGCGCGTTCTTTGCGCCCTTCGGGATCAGGATGACGGTCTTCAGCTTCACCCCGTCCCGCATGGGGATCATTTCCTCGCGTCTCACGAAGTCGAACGCATCCTTGGTGGTCACGAACGTGTCGGGCGTGTCGCTCGCGAGCGCGGGAGCGGAGGGCTGCTGGGAATCCGCGTACGCGATGCCGGCGGTTGCGAGGCACAAAGCGAAGACGTGGGGACGAAAAGCGGCCATGCCGGGGATCTCCTCGTTGCGCGTGAGAGCCGACGCTACACCGACACATGGGGGCCGAGCTCGGCATCTGATACACCGAGACCTGCCGTACGCCCGGGCGCCGGGCGAGCGGAGAAAGCGGCTCCGTGATCAGGCGTTGCTGGCACCATGGCGCTTCAAGATGTCGTCGATCGCCTCGATCGAGAATTGGTTCAGACCGACAATCCTCGCCTGTGACCGGAACGGCGGTGGCACGATGGCGCGAGCCTGGTCCTTGTCCTCCACGTCCACGATCATCCACGCGCGGTGGTCGCCGTCCATGCATCCCCACTCGGCACCAGCCAGGAAGTGCGATCCCGTGGTGAGAAACACACGCACTACCCTGGCACAGGCCACCATCTCCGGCTCGTGTGGGACTTCGATCAAGAACTTCGACATGGTCTGTTCCCCCGGTCGAGGCGTCGGCATCCCTGCGTGCGGGCGGCGGACGCCAACCCAGCGTGCCGCGGGAGCCCAGATCGGATCGGAATTGAGATCCTACACGTCACGGGCGGGGGGTACAATGACCACTTCGCGCGCACGTACGGCTTCGGTCCAGGCCGATCCATTCCGGGGGGACGCGTGGGGGCTGTGGGGGGGAAGCCGATGACGTCGGGTTCACCCTCGCAGCACGCTGAACAGCATCCGCTTCCACCGCACGGCATCGATCGCCCAGCAGACCGTGACGTTTTCCGGGCGGCTGGTCAGCGCGCCCCACGCCGGTTGGTTGATATCGTCCTTGGCGCGCCCGAAACGATCGACGACGGTCATACCGCGCGTGAGTTCGCTTCCCGTTTCCACATCGACGTAGTGCCGGCTCTTGGATGTGCACACCTCGGGGTCGAGTGCCACCGCCATCGCGACGGGATCCGGGAGACCCAGACCGGGGTCGCGGCTCTGCGTGCGGGTCGACTGCATCACGACGCGATTGCTGTCGAGCGTGAACCGGGCGAGTTCGTTGTCGAAGCCGCGAATCTCTTCGATGTCGGGCCCGAGCAAGTTGGCGCTCCCGCGCGACAGTTCCCAGCCCACCATTTCGATCGGCAGGCCCGATCGAAATACGATGCGCGCCGCTTCCGGATCGATCCAGATGTTGTACTCGGCGGCGGGCGTCACGTTGCCGGCGGTACAGGCGGCACCGCCCATCACGACGGCGCGCCCGACGCCGTGTACGAAGCTCGGATCACGCCTGACCGCGAGAGCGATGTTGGTCAACGGGCCCAGGGTCACGAGTGTGAGGCCTCGGTGCCGGCGGACGATCTCGAGGATCGCGTCCACAGCCGATTGCGTCGACGGCCGTCCGGCGGGCAGCGGATAGTGCATGTTGCCCATGCCGTCGTCCCCGTGGAACCACTCGGCGTGATAGTTCTCGCGCTCGAGCGGCTTTGCCGCGCCCAGGTACACTGGCACCGCGGCGCCGCAAACCTCGACGGTGTACAACGCGTTGCGGGCTCCGCGTTCCAGAGGCATGTTGCCAGCGACAACCGTGATCCCGGCCACCTCGACATCGGGCCAGCGCAGCGCCATCAAGAGGGCCACCGCGTCGTCCGATGCGGTGTCGGTGTCGATGAGAAACGTCCGCATGAGCCTGCTCCCAGCGATTTCGTCGCATGGTAGCATTCCAGCTTCCAGGAGGTGCGCGCGTGGGCGTCGAGGGTTCGGTGCGACGGGTGATTGTCGCAGGCAGCGTGAACATGGACCTGGTCGTGCATGCGCCGCGCCATCCGCGCCCCGGCGAGACCGTGCTCGGCGACAGCTTTCAGGTCTTCCCGGGCGGGAAAGGCGCGAATCAAGCAGTGGCTGCGGCACGGCTCGGCGCGCCTACGACGCTCGTGGCGATGCTGGGGAAGGACGCCTTCGGTGAATCCCTGGACACCTTCCTGCGCTCGGAAGCGATCGATGCGAGTTCCTTGGAGCGTGTAGATCTCGCGACCGGAATCGGATGCATTGTCGTCGACGCTGAGTCCCAGAACACGATCGTCGTGGTGCCGGGCGCGAACGCGCTCCTCGGGCCCGAGCGCGTCCAGGCCGTTTCGGTGGCAGCAGGCGACATCATCGTGTGCCAGCTCGAGACTCCGCTTCCGACAGTGCAGGCGTTCTTGGCGCACGGCAGGCAGCACGGGGCAACGACGCTGCTGAATCCGTCTCCAGCACAGGCCTGTCCACCCGTGTTGTTCCGACTCGCCGACATCCTGGTGTTGAACGAAACGGAGGCGGCATTTTTCGCGGGCATTGCGACACTCGATCACGCCGACATCGACGCGGTCGTAGACGCCGCGACGACGCTGCGCGTGCACACCGACCAGTGGGTCGTCGTGACCTTGGGCGAACGCGGCGCTGTCGCCGTGCACGGTGACAGGCATCACCCCATCCCGGCGCGGCAGGTGCGGGCCGTGGATCCAACCGGTGCAGGAGATTGTTTCGTCGGCGCGGTCGCGGCCCGGTTGGCGGCGGGGGACGAGATCGTGCCCGCTTTGCATTACGCCAACGTCGCAGCCTCGCTCTGCGTGCAGAAGCCGGGAGCCGCGCCATCGCTGCCGCATCGAGCCGAGGTCGAGTCGGTGCACTAGACACGGTGACGCGTCGATCAGCGGAGTCTGGCTCGGTGGACTAGAGCAGCGGGGATCGCTTGCCGCCCGGCCACGCGCGCCGCTAGACTCGATTCTTCTCGGCCCTCGCCCCACACCACCGAGCCGCCCTGGAGGCGAGAGGTCGAGATCGTGCGCTCGCCCCGAATCCCGACTGCGGACTGTGGCCTGACTCGTGCTCGCGGCAGCAATCCTGCCCATCAGAGAGCGAAACTCGAGGAGTTCCTGCATTCGGCGTCCCCTCGCTACTCCGTGACTGCCCCCGATCTGGGTGAACACGCCCGAGGGGGATTTCCCCCAATTCGCCGGCTCCCACCGAGTGCCGCTTGAGGTGAACGACGAAGGGCAGCCGTTCTAGGAAAGGACTCTGTCATGGGCTGGATCAGGACCGCGGCGGCGTCCGGAGTGCTCGTGATCCTCCTGGCACTTGGACGCAGCGACTCCGCACCGACCCCGTCTCCGACCACCGCCGCGCTCGAGCTCCTGGGGACGCATCCGTTGAGCATTTCGGAGCCGTCCGACCTGGCGATCGACGAATCGGGCCGAAAGCTCTGGACGGTCACCAACAACCCGGCCCGCGTTTACCAGCTCGACCGGGGCGGGAATGTGGTCAAGACCCTCAACTACGTGGGACAAGACCTGGAGGGGATCGCGTACGATGCCACGGATCGGACCCTATGGGTCGCCGAAGAGAATCGTCGAGAGGTCATTCATCTCGACTTGAACGGAGACGTCCTGTCGCGACATCTCCTCGACCTGACTGGCGACAAGAACAGCGGGCTCGAAGGGATTTGTCTTGATGCACGAGGTCGTATCGTCCTGCTCAACGAAAAGCGCCCCGGCCTGTTCATCGAGCTGGGTTCCGACCACGCCATTGCCACCCAGCGCCGGCTGGACTTCGCGCAGGACTACTCGGGACTGACATACGATCGTCGCAAGGGCTGTTTCTGGATCGTCAGCGATCAGTCGCGCAGCCTGTACCTGTGGAGCAAGGACAAGGGTGTCATCGGCACGTACCCGTTATCGTTCCCGAAGGCCGAGGGGATCGCGCTCGATGAGGCAGCGAACCTGATCTACATCGTCAGCGATTCCGAGAACAGCTTGTATGTCTATCGGAACCCTCTCGGGAGTGATTCGGGGTCACGATGAGAACGCCAACTCAAAGTAGGCCGCGGAACAAGAGATCGACGGCGAAGTGGAAGATGGGGCGGAAGATGCTGGAGAAGCCGCGCCACACGATGATCATGCCCATCATCGCGACAATGGGCTGAGCGAAGACTTCCTGTAACCGCATCGAGTAGTCACGACCCAGGAACATCGGGAGAACGCCGCTACCGTCCAAGGGCGGCACAGGAAGGATATTGAGCGCGAAGAGGATGAGATTCATGGAGAAGAACACGCTGAGGACGAAAGCCAGGCTTTCCCACCCGGAGCCTTCGGCGATCACGAGGTGGGCCATGCTCGAACGGCCGGCGCTGAAAAAACCGTAGCCCAGAAACAGACGGATGAGGAGTGCCGTGACAAGAACCAGGGAAAGGTTCGCCGCCGGCCCAGCGAGGGACATGAGGGCGGCGCGCTTGGGATGGAGACGGGCCCAGGCCGGATCGTAGGGCGTGCTGGCGAAGCCGAGGGGCCAGCCCGAGAAGATCACCGAGAGCACCGGTAGGACCACCATACCGAACGGCTCGCGTCGGATGTGGGGCAGCGGGTTGATCGAAACCTGACCGCCCCGATAGGCGGTGAGGTCACCGCCGCGCATGGCGGCCCAGGCGTGCGCGGCTTCGTGCAGCGTCGTCGAGAACAGGAAAATGAAGTAGAATACGGCTGCTTCGAAAGGGTTGAACACTCGAGATCACCTCGTGTCGCGAGACCCTGGCACGATATCATGCCGAAGTCGTCCCACGCTGGAGGGATTCTGCCGGCGCGCTTGGCCGAGGCACCTTGGTTCTTGGGGCTCGAGGACGGCATCGAGTGGAGCCAGAAAAACAGCCGCGTCCAAGCTGCAACGGTTCTGGTCCAGTGCTCGTCGCGCTGGTTTGCGTCGCCTTGCTACTGTGCGGCACCTCGCTCCCCGTCCTGTCGAGTCCGGCTGATTCCACCGCGGTGATCGCCCCCGCGGCAGCTCCGGACACCGAGGCAGCCGAACCGAAGCAGTCCACGAACCAGTCGCAGCTTTTTCCCCCCAAGATGGCGCTGGGACGGCTCTACGTCCTGCCGCTCGTGTCCTACGCCGACGAGCGGGGTTTTGGCGTCGGCGGCGAGTTCCTTTTCCCCTTCCGCCTGTCCGGCAACAGCCCCGAGTCGCACCCCTCGGAGTTGCGCGCGCGGGCGCAGGTCACCTTCAAAGGACAGACCCAGCTCGACCTGGCCTCGACCGTCTACTGGAAAGACGGTACGCACGTGCTCCGCGCGCGAGTGTCGCATCGCGACACGGCGGAGCGTTTCTATGGGATCGGGCCGGATACGCCCCAAAGCAACGAAGAAGTCTACCGGCCGCATCGATTCCAGGCTTACGTCGAAGGCTTCCACAACGTCTTGCCGTACTTCCGCGCTGGAGTCCGGGTGGAGATGGAGTTCTTCGAGTTCCTGGAGCGTGTTCCGGGCGGCTTGCTGCAGGCGCCCGTGTACAGCAGCAGCAGCGGTGAGAAGGTCATCGGCGCTGGTTTCGTCCTGGAGTGGGACCGCCGTGATCAACGCTACGCACCCTCGCATGGCTACTATTATCAGGCCTTCGGCATGCTCTTCGACGATGCCCTCGGGAGCGACTTCGACTTCACCAATTTCAATGTCGACCTGCGCAATTACTTCACCATCAAGCCGCAGCACGTGCTGGCCACGCAGGTCTTCCTCTACGGCACCACGGACAGCCCGCCCTTCTGGCGTCTCGCCTCCCTTGGTGGACGAGCGCACTCGCGCGGCTACCGCCGCGACCGCTACCTGGACGAGGTTCTTTTCGCGGTGCAGGCGGAGTACCGGGCGCCCGTTCTCTGGCGTCTCAGCCTGACTGGCTTCGGTGGCACCGCAGCGGTGGCGCCGCAGATCTCCAAGTTCCGCTACGACACCCTGCGCCCGACGCTCGGCATCGGGCTCAACGTCCACTACAGAAAGAACCACGCCATCGTCGCCCGCTTCGACACTGCCCTCGGCCAGGAGGGCGTTCGCTTCGGCTTGGCGATCAACGAGTCGTTCTGACCTGCGCCGCGCTGCGGTGCCCGTGGGAACACTGGAGATCGGCTCGCCGCCACGGCGTTTGCGCCTAGCGGAACGCCGCCTCCGGCGCCTCCTTCAGGTGCTGCTCGTACCAATCGAGCACGCGGGTCAAGAAGTCGTGCTGGTGCGGCGATTCCTCGAGGCCATGTCCGGCGCGGGGATAGCGCACCAGCTCCACCTCGCGGCCGAGGAGCCGCAGCGCCGTGTACAGCTCGACGGCCTGGCCGACGGGGACGCGCCGATCGCTGTCGCCGTGGGCGATGAGGATGGGGGTCCGGCACTTCTGCACGTGCGCGAGGGGCGAACGTTCCCAGTAGAGATCGGCGTTCTCGTAGTAAGGCAGGTTCCAATGCACGGTGGCGTTCTCCAGCGGGATGTCGGAAACGCCCTGCATGGAGTGCCAGTCGGTGATGCCGGCGAAGTCGACGGAAGCGGCGAAGCGCTCGGACCACGCCGTCGCTGCCCAGGCGGAGAAGTAGCCGCCATAGGAACCCCCACCGATCCCCACCCGGGCGGGGTCCACCGTGCCGGCGGCGGCGAGTGCGTCGATGCCGGCGAGGACATCCTCGAACTCCTTGCCGGCCAGATCGCCGTGATCGCCGCGTTCGAAGGCCTCGCCTCGCCCGGTGCTGCCGCGATAATTCGGCATCAGCACCACGTAACCGCGCTGGGCGAGCAGCTGCGCCCACTGCGAGTACGAAGTGTTCCAGCCATTGCGAAAGCAACTCTCCGGCCCGCCATGGGCCATGACGACGAGGGGATAGCGCGCCCCCGGCGTGTAGCCCACGGGGTGTACCAGCACGCCCTCGATGTCGAGGCCGTCAGTGGCCTTCCAGCGCATCACCTTCTGAGCGCCGAGCTGTGTGCGCTCGACCTCGAGATTGGTCGTGGTCAGACGGCGAACACGGGTGCCGCCGCTCGAATAGGCGGCAGCGAAAATCTCTCCTGGATGTCGAGGCGTGTTGCCGACCAGAGCGAGGGTCTTGCGATTGCTGGAAAGGGCGAAGCCAGAGAAGATGGGCCCGTTGGTGAGGACGTCGCGCAGTTTGCCCCCCGCCGCCGGCACCGTGACCAGCGCCGTCGCAGTGCCCCGCGAGGCTGCATAGAGCAGGGTGGAAGCATCTGTCCACTCCAGCGCCGTGGCGCAGCCGGGCTCGGCTGTCGTCAGGGCACGCGCCGTGCCGCCCGTCGCGGGCACCACGTAGACCGTACCGGGGAAGGGGTCGTTGACGCTGGTGGCGCCGAGCCAGGCGACGTGCTTGCCGTCGGGGGAGAAGTGCGGTTGATCGAGCTTGCCCTGGGTGCGAACGAGCGGCGCCGGCTCGCCTCCCGTGGCGGGGACGAGTGTCAGGCGCGACGTCAGGTACGACTCGTCGACGCGGGCCGAGTCCGTGAGGCGCACGACCAGGCTGGTGCCGTTCGGCGACCAATCGAAGTCCAACACGTTGGCGTCGGTCGTCGTGAGACGCACGACCTTGCCATCGGCGACGCGCACGGACCACAGAGGCGTCGGGGTGAGGTCGACATCGCCTTCGATCCAGTCCCGCCCCTTCTTGCGCGCTTCCTTCCGCTCCGCCGGCATGGGAGCCTTGGCGGTGAAGGCCAGAGCCTCGCCGGTGGGTGACCAACGGCAGCTGCGAACGGAGTACTCGCCCGCCGTCAGTTGCCGCGCCTCGCCGCCCTGCAGGTCGATGAGGAAGATGCCGGCCTTGTCGGCGTCGTCCTTGTCGCCATCGCTGTCGCGCCCAGGACGGTTGGCCAGGAAGGCGAGCCGCTTGCCATCGGGAGAAAACGCCGGCGACCAGGAGCGCTGCTTGCTCGGCGTGAACTGCCGCGGGTGTTTGCCATCACGATCCATGAGCCAGATCTCCAGATAGGCCGAGCCGCGGTCCTCGTCCAAGCCGCGAGGGACCTGGAGCGTGTAGGCGATCCACTGACCGTCGGGCGACACGGCCAGATCACGGATGCTGCGCATCGACACCACCATCTCGGGGGTCAGCGTGCCCGCGGGGGTCACGGCAGCCGCCGCAGGGGCGTGCGCCTTTTGAGCGCTGGCAGGGATCGCCGCCGAGACGAGGGCGAGGAAGAGGAATGTCACCGGGCGGATCTCGGCAAGGATGCATGGGGGAGCAAGTCGTCGCGACAGCATCGTCGGCCTCCAGGGTGCGGCGGACCCTCGGGCAGGCCGCGTCCCCCTCGAGGGCGTGGCCTTGCAGCGGGTGTGGTTCGAGAAAGAATGTAGCGCACCGAGGGTAGGACAGGAAGCAGAGTACGCGCGGCAACGGGCAGGTCGGCGCGGGGGGGGTGCTCGTCACTCCAAGCAGGGTGGCTCGTCACTCCAAATGGAATGCGTCCAGGGTGAGGCTGAAGGGAGCCGTGGGCTCCACCGCGAAGACGACAATTCGGGCGATCCGGCGCATGTCCATGGTGCGGCCCTGGAGGGCGGAGCGCACCTCGGCGAGAGAAATGCGGAAGGTGTTGGCCCCGGGGTTCACGGTCAGCTCCCGGTTGAAACGATCGGTGTAGCGCACCATGTCGTGATGCACATCGTCGATCCGGAGCACGATCTTCACCGGAGCCGCGAGGTCCGAATACACCTGGAAGACGAGATCCCGGTAGCCAGTCCAATCTGGAGAGGGCTCTCGGAGGACGAAGCGCGGGTAGGACGCGGGGTGGAAGGTGACGCGACCGGCCTTGCCCGCGCTGCGCCGATGGGCGGGGCTTCCGTCTCCCCAGCCCTCGGGCTCCGGGATGCGTTCGAGGTCGGCCTCCCACATGTCGATGAACAAACGCTCCCAGGAGGCTTCGAAATCACAGAGCCGCGGGAGGGCGGCATCGCGCTGGGCGTAGCTGGCGAGGACGCGGGCCACCGGCACGAAAGCGATCGCGAAGAGGAGAACGCTGCACGGGAGCGCGACGAGACGCACGAGCCATCCACGACGGAAGGGCCCGCCGGGGTCGCGTTCGCAGGCCCAGGCGGCGAGGAGGAGGGCCGAGGCTCCGAGCACGTTGCGCAACAGGTCGGCGACATCGGCGTCACGGGGCAGGAAGATCTGGACGATCTCGATGCCGAGGCCGCTCGCCGTCGTGAGAGAGAAGGCCAACACGTAGTCGGGGCTTGTGCTGCGGGGATGACCGTTCCAGGCCACGATGAGGCGCAGGAACACCAACGCCAGATAGCCGGACATCACGGCGTGGCCGGCGTCGAAGAGCGACTTCCAGAGAAAAGTGTCCGCCGGTGTCCGCAGCAAGGCCACGAGCGAGACCAGAGCGGCGACGGAGACCGACCAGAAGAGCACGCGCTCCGGTTGTCTCGGGGCGAGAGGCATGGTCGGGACCTCCGTCGGGCAGGCACGCCAAGACACGCGGCTTCCGGCGGCTCATTATGGCCGCCCGTCGCGAAGTGTCCAGCCGAAGCAGCTGGCGAACGACAAGTCGGCGCCACGTTTGACAACTGCCGGAGCCCTCACCATATTGCGGCACCCACCCGCGTACACGACGGGAGGCCGCATGGCCCGGCTGGCGATTCTCGGCCCCACGCGCTCAGGACGTTACCCGCGTTGGGGCTTTCTCGATCGCTTCGAGACCAACGAAGTCATGCCGCGCGCCTGCGGCGCGACCCTCGCCTTGCTCGCCCTGCTCGTGGTCTCGACCCTCCTCGCGTACCACCTGAGGCCAGTGAAGGAACGCACGTCGGGCCCATCGAGGCAGCGAACGACCGGTGTGGTGCAACTCTCGGAGTATCCGGTCCCACCACCGCCCATGGTGCGGCGGCGGCCGCCAGCACCCGTTCCCGTCTCGCGGCCGCGCTGGGGAGCGCTGCACCTCGTCGATGTTTCGGTGCCGGAGGAAGAATCGATCGGTCCGCCCAGTGACGCTGGAAGTGGAGCCGGAGACAGCGCGAGTGACCTTGGCCAAGAAGGCGACGCTCTCGACATCGGCGACGAACCCGCACCTCTCCAGGCTCGAGACGAGACCTTCGTCGCCTTCGAGCACGAGCCCGAGCTGGTGTGGATGCGCGAGCCTGTCTATCCCGAGATCGCGCGCGATGCGGGCATCGAGGGTTTGGTCCTGGTGCGCGTGCTCGTCGGCGCCGACGGTACGGTGCTCCAGGTGACACTCTTGCGCAGCGTCCTCGGCCTCGACGAAGCGGCGCTGGAAGCGGCCAAGACGGCGGTCTTCCGCCCCGCCTTGCAACAGGGACTTCCCGTCCAGGCCTGGGTCGTCATCCCGATCGAGTTCAGCCTGCGTGCCGACGGAGCGCGCGACTAGCGCCACCCGCGCGTTTCCGCCCCCCGAACCATCGACCGTCCGGACGACGGGCACCCAAGTCCTCGTGGGCTATGCACGCGCCTCCCGGGGGGCTATGCTTCCGAGCCTACGCATGGAGCACGGGTGGGGCGGTATCGAGGGCCGGGGTATCGACCGTGGTCAGGAGAGTGCGCGATGAACGCGGAGCAAACTCGTCTCGAAGCGGCTCGGGACAAGAAGCTGGCATGGAAGAAGTGGGGACCTTATCTCAGCGAGCGCCAGTGGGGTACGGTCCGCGAGGACTACAGCGAATCCGGTGACGCCTGGAACTACTTCAGTCACGATGACGCGCGCTCGCGCGCCTATCGCTGGGGTGAGGATGGCATCGCGGGGATCAGCGATGACCGGCAGCTGCTCTGCTTCGCCCTGGCGCTCTGGAACGGCAAGGATCCCATCTTGAAAGAGCGTCTCTTCGGCTTGACCAACAGCGAAGGGAACCACGGCGAGGACGTCAAGGAATACTATTTCTATCTCGACTCCACGCCGACCCACTCCTACATGAAGACGCTGTACAAATACCCTCAGGCCGCCTATCCGTACGACGATCTCGTGCGAACCAACCGCGCTCGCGCCCGCAACGAGATGGAATACGAACTGCTCGATACGGGCGTCTTCGATCAGGATCGCTACTTCGACGTCGTCGTCGAATACGCCAAGGCCACACCCGAGGAAATCCTCATTCAGATCACCGCCCACAACCGCGGTTCGGAGCGGGCGGCGCTCCAGGTGTTGCCGACCCTCTGGTTCCGCAACGTGTGGTCCTGGGGCGGCAATGGCGTCAAGCCGTTGCTTCGCCAACTCGCGCCCGGTGTCGTCGCTGCCACCCATCCCGACCTCGGCCGGCGCTTCCTCTACGCCGAGGGCGCGAAGGAGCTCCTCTTCACCGAGAACGAGACCAACACCGCGCGGCTCGTGCACGTCCCCAACCAGACGCCGTATGTCAAGGATGCGTTCCACAACTTCATCGTCTACGGACAGCGTGAGGCGGTGAATCCGGAGCAGAGCGGCACCAAGGTGGCGGCACATTATGAGCTGACCGTGCCCGCCGGCGGCTCCGTTACCATCCGTTTGCGCTTGACCGACGTGGCACCGGGCGAATCCGCCGTGGCCAAGACCGAGCCAGGCGAGCTGTTCGGGAGCGCCTTCGATGCGGTGATGACGGTGCGGCGGAAGGAAGCCGACGAGTTCTACGCTGCGGTCATTCCCGCTTCGTTGGGCACCGACGGGGCCCAGGTGATGCGCCAGGCGCTCGCCGGCATGCTCTGGTCCAAGCAGTTCTACTATTACGATGTCGGCAAGTGGCTCGATGAACGTGGCGCCAAGCAGTTCAACTCACGGCATCTCGCCCCGCGCAACGCGCATTGGCATCACATGCACAACGCCAACATTCTCTCGATGCCCGACAAGTGGGAGTACCCTTGGTATGCGGCCTGGGACCTTGCCTTCCACTGCCTGGCACTGACACTGGTGGACGTGGAATTCGGCAAGCAGCAGCTGGACTTGATGCTGCAAACGCACTACCTGCATCCCAACGGCCAGCTGCCGGCCTACGAATGGAACTTCGGGGATGTGAACCCGCCGGTACACGCCTGGGCCACGATCTTCACCTATCGGCTGGAGAAGAACCAGAAGGGCCAGGGAGACCTCGAGTGGTTGGAACGCTCCTTCCAGAAGCTGCTGCTCAACTTCACCTGGTGGGTGAACCAGAAGGACCGCTCCGGGAGCAACGTCTTCGAGGGCGGCTTCCTGGGACTGGACAACATCGGGGTCTTCGATCGCAGCGCGCCGCTCCCGACCGGCGGCTACCTGGACCAGGCCGACGGGACAGCCTGGATGGCGCTCTTCTGCCAGAACATGCTGGAGATCGCCGTCGAGCTGGCGCAGACGCGACCGGCTTATCTCGTGCTCTGCGAGAAGTTCATCGAGCATGCCCTGTGGATCACCTCGTCGATGCTCCATGCCGGCGATGACACCGGCATGTGGGACGAGGAGGATGGCTTCTTCTACGACGTGCTCCGGCTGCCCGACGGCCGGGCGCAGCGCCTGAAAGTCCGCTCCATGGTCGGGTTGCTCCCGCTGTGTGCGGTCACCGTCTACGAGGGGGAGCTGCGCGGCAAGGACCCCGAGATGGAGGCGCGGTTGCGCCGTTTCCTCGAAGGGCACCCGGAAGTGACCGCCTTCATCCACGACCCGGCCCGGCGCAACGTCGCCGGCCGCGCCATGAGCGCCCCGTTGAACGAAAACAAGCTCCGCCGGGTGCTGACGCGGATGCTCGACGAGAGCGAGTTCCTGAGCCCCTACGGCATCCGCTCCGTTTCCAAGTACCACGAGGCGCATCCCTATGTCCTCCACGTGGGAGGCCAGGAGCATCGCGTCTCCTACCTGCCGGCGGAGTCCGACAGCGGCATGTTCGGCGGCAACTCGAATTGGCGGGGACCGATCTGGCTGCCGGTGAACGGGCTCATCATCCGCGCCTTGCTCCACTATTACCTCTACTACGGCAACGATTTCGTCATCGAGTGCCCCACCGGCTCCGGCAGGCGCATGAACTTGTACCAAGTGGCGGAGGAGATCGGCCGGCGGTTGAGCCACATCTTCCTGCGGGATGGCAGCGGGCGGCGCGCGGTCTATGGGGGGACACGGAAGTTCCAAGAGGATCCGCACTGGCGTGACCTCATCCTGTTCTACGAGTACTTCCACGGCGACAACGGCGCCGGCCTCGGTGCCAGCCATCAGACCGGATGGACGGGCATCATGGCGCGGCTCATGCACCTCTTCGCGACCACCACGGCAGAGCAGGCCCTCGAGCTCGGCAAGGCAGCCGCCGCGCGGGAGATCGACGAGCGCGCCCAAGCCGACCGCGCCGTCGTGCCCCAGGGCGGCTGAGACGCTCGGTGTGATCGCGAGGAGAAGCCATGACTGTGCCGTCGCCGTCCCGCACTCGCACGGGGCTCCGGTGGGTGCCCGTGCTTCTCGCGGTCGCCGTCCTCGGCGCGTTGGCGTGGGTGGCCTTGACGATCGGGAACCCTTTTCCTCCGCGTACCGTCGTGATGGCGACCGGACCCAAGGGCAGCGGGTTCGATGATTTCGGCGCCCGCTACCGCCAGATCCTACAGCGCTCGGGAGTCGACCTTCGCCTCGTGGAGACGGCGGGCTCGGCGGAGAACCTCACGAAACTGCGCGACCCCCGCGCCGGCGTGAGCGTCGCGTTCATCGAAAACGGACTGACGAACCAGGACGAGTCGCCCGATCTCGTTTCGCTCGGCGCGATCACCATCGAGCCGCTCTGGCTGTTCTTCCGGCGCCAGGAGTCGGGCACCCCGGCCCAGCGGTGGGTGGGAAAACGGATCTCGATCGAGCCCGAGGGCAGCGGCACGCGGGTGCTGGCACGCCGGCTCCTGGCGCTGAACGGCATCGACGAGACGACGGTCCAGCTGCTCGGTCTCACACCGGAGCAGAGTGCGGAGGCGCTCCTGCGGGGCACAATCGACGGCGCCATCATGCTCACCGCCTGGCAGTCGTCGGTGGTCCAGAAGCTGCTGGTCGCCGAGGGCATCGTGCTCGAGGGCTACCCGCGCGCGGACGCCTATGTCGCCCTGTTTCCCTACCTCAACAAGGTCGTGCTTCCCACCGGCGTCGCCGACCTGGCGAGGAACATCCCGCCCGCCGACGTGCCGCTGCTCGCGGTCGAGGCGAGCCTGGTCGTGCGGGAGGACATCCACCCGGGACTGCAGTACCTCCTCCTCGAGGCCGCCGCAGAAATCCATGGGGGCCCGCAGGTCTTCCATCGTGCCGGCCGATTCCCCGCTGCCGAAGCGATCGACCTGCCGCTGAGCCAACAGGCCCGGGCGTTCTACAAATCGGGCCGGCCGTTCGTATACCGCTATCTCCCTTTCTGGATGGCGGGCCCGGCAGAACGCCTGATGATCCTGCTCATTCCTCTGTTCACCGTGGTGTTCCCGCTCGTCCACTTTGTCCCCGCGTTCTACGCCTGGATGATCCAGCGCCGGATCTTCGGTTTGTACGGCGAGCTGAAGGTTCTGGAGACGGAGCTGGAAAAGGTGCATCCCGGTGAGCCTGCCCACGATTTGATCTTGGGGCTCGACAAGCTCGCCCGGCGCGCGAGTCGCCTCCGTGTCCCCCTCGGCTATGCGCAGCGGTTGTTCATCCTGAAGAGCCACATCGCCCTGGCACAGCAGGAGGCCGAGAAGCGTCGCGGTGTTTCGGATCGCGAACAGCGCGCGGAGGCAAGGGCCGCTCAGTAGGCCTTCAGCCCTTCGGCGCGGAAAGCCGCGCACGCCTTCTCCACCGCTTCCGCCGTCGGGGGCTTGACCTCCGGGAGCTTGTACTCGAGCCCGAGTCGCTCCCACTTGTAGCGGCCCATCTGGTGGAAGGGGAGAACGTCCACGCGCTCCACGTTCCCGAGGCCGCCCGCGAAGCGGGCGATCTTGGCGATCTCGTCCGGATCATCCGTCCAGCCCGGCACCAGCACGAAGCGCACCCAGATCGGCCGCCTGAGCGCCGCGAGGCGGCGCGCGAACTCCAGGGTGGGGCCGTTCTCCATGCCGGTGAGTTGGCGGTGGCGTTCGGGATCCCAGAGCTTGAGGTCGAGAAGGTAGAGGTCGATCCCCTCGAGCTCGGCGTCGGTCAAGCGCTCGCCGAAGTAGCCGTTGGTGTCGAGGGCGGTGTGGATGCCCATCTCTCGCGCGGCGGCGAAGAGCCGCACCGCGAAACGGTGCTGCATCAGGGCCTCGCCACCGCTCAGGGTGAAGCCGCCGGACATCGCCTTCAGCCCGAGGCGGTACTTGCGCAGCGCTTCCGTCGCCCGCTCGAGAGTGACCGGGATCCCGTTTCTCATGGTCCAAGTGTCCGGATTGTGGCAGTAGACACAACGCCACATGCAGCCCGCCGTCCACGCCACGAGGCGAACCCCGGGGCCGTCGACCGCCGAGCCGGTGGTGAAGGAGTGCAGGAACCCCATGTCGCCGCTGGCGACCGCCTCGCGCACCGTCGTTTCCGGCAGATCCTTGGCGAGGTTGACGCGCATCTCGAAAGGGCTGCGCGCCTCGAGCGGGGTGTCTGCCGGAGGCTGGTTCTGTTCGTGGGTCATGGGAACCTCTGATCAGGCGCCGTGGAAGGTGCGGTTGATCACGTCCATCTGCTGCTCCCGCGTCAGGCGCACGAAATTGACCGCATAGCCCGACACGCGGATCGTCAGGCTCGGGTACTTTTCCGGGTGCTCCATGGCGTCCAGGAGCGTGTCGCGATTCAGCACGTTCACGTTCATGTGGTAGCCGGTGCTGCCGAAGAAGGCGTCCAGGATGCTGGTGAGATTGGTCTTGCGGTCGTCGGCCACCCGCCCGAGGCCTTCGGGCACCAGGCTGGCGGTGAGGGAGATGCCGTCGGCCGCGTCGCGATAGGGGATCTTCGCCACCGACGCGGCGGCGGCGTGGATGCCGTGGCTGTCACGGCCGTGCATCGGGTTCGCGCCCGGGGCGAACGGTTCGCCGTGACGGCGTCCGTCCGGCGTGTTCCCGGTCGCCTTGCCGTAGACGACATTGGAGGTGATGGTCAGGATCGATTGGGTGTGGACGGCGCCGCGATAGGTGGGGTACTTCCGCAGCTTGCCCATGAAGGTGCTGACGACCCAGGTGGCGAGATGGTCCACACGGTTGTCGTTGTTGCCGAACACAGGAAACTCACCTTCGGTCTTGTAATCTGTGATGAGTCCGGTTTTGTCGCGGACGACTCGTACCTTGGCATGTTTGATCGCCGAGAGGCTGTCGGCGACCACGGACATGCCCGCCATCCCGAAGGCCATGGTTCGTAGAGGCGCGTAGTCGTGCAGCGCCATCTCGAGCCTCTCGTAGGCGTACTTGTCGTGCATGTAATGGATGACGTTCATCGCGTTGACGTAGACCCGGGCCAGCCAGTCCATCATCTTCTCGAACTTCGAGATTACGTCGTCGAAGTCGAGGATGTCACCCTGGGCGGCACCGAGCGCCGGGCCCACCTGCTCGCCGCTCACTTCGTCGCGGCCGCCGTTGATGGCGTAAAGAAGGCATTTGGCCAAATTGGCCCGGGCGCCGAAGAACTGCATCTGCTTGCCCACCAGCATCGGCGAGACGCAGCAAGCGATGGCGCCGTCGTCCCCCCAGGTGCGGCGCATGATCTCGTCGCTCTCGAACTGAAGGGAGCTGGTGTCGATGGCGACCTTGGCGGCGAAGCGCCGGAAGGCATCGGGCAGATGCGGCGAATACCAGATGGTCAGGTTCGGCTCGGGCGCGGGACCGAGGTTGTAGAGAGTATGCAGCAGGCGGAAGCTCGTCTTCGTTACCAACGACCGCCCATCGTCCCCCATGCCGGCGATGGACTCGGTGACCCAGGTCGGATCGCCGGCGAACAGCTCGTCGTATTCCGGCGTGCGGAGGAAGCGGACGATGCGCAGCTTGATGACGAAGTCGTCGATGATCTCCTGCGCCTGCTCCTCGGTGAGGCTGCCGGCAGCGAGATCTCGCTCGAAGTAGATGTCGAGGAAGGTCGAGGTCCGCCCCAGCGACATGGCGGCGCCGTTCTGCTCCTTCACTGCTCCCAGGTAGGCGAAGTAGAGCCACTGCACCGCTTCCTTGGCGTTCCGAGCCGGACCGGAGATGTCGAAGCCGTAGCTCGCTGCCATCTTCACGAGCTCCTCGAGAGCCCGGGTCTGCTCCGCGAGTTCCTCGCGATCGCGGATGACGTCGTCCGTCGACTGCACCACATCGAGGGCGGCTTTCTCCTCTTTCTTGCGCTCGATGAGCCGTGCAACGCCGTAGAGCGGCACGCGCCGGTAGTCGCCGATGATGCGGCCGCGACCGTAGGCGTCGGGCAGCCCGGTCAGGATGTGCGAGCTCCGGCAGCGCCGGATGTCCGCGGTGTAGCCGTCGAAGACGGCGTCGTTGTGCGTCCTCCGGTACTTGGTGAAGGCCTCGACCATGTGGGGATCGGGTTCGTAGCCGTAGGTCTTGAGCGCGCCGAGGACCATGCGCAAGCCGCCGTTCGGCATGATCGCGCGCCGGAGCGGAGCTTCGGTTTGCAGGCCGACGATCATCTCGTGCTCCCGGTCGATGTATCCCGGCCCGTGGGCGGTGATGGAGCTGGGGAGCGGGGAGACGTCGAGGACTCCTTTTCGCCGTTCTTCGACGAACAGCTCTTGCAGGCGTTTCCAGATCTTCTGCGTGCGCTCCGTGGCCGGGGCCAGGAAGGATTCGTCTTCCGCGTACGGCCGATAGTTCTGTTGGATGAAGTCCCGGACGTTGATTTCCTTTTGCCAGAGACCGCCCTGGAATTCCCGCCAGGCAGCTCCGGTCTCCCCGGTCGCTTTCTCTCGTGCTTTGATCGATGCCATCGATCGCTCCTTGTTGGTTTCGTTAGGCCCCAGGCTCGATCAGTCCGAGCAACCGCCCGGTGTGCCGGGCGATCATCAGCTCTTCGTTGGTCGGGATCACCCAGGCCGAGACCGCGGCCCCCGGTCGGGAGAGGCGCGGACCCTTGCGCGCGTTCGCCTCGGGGTCGATCTGGATCCCGAGCCAGGCGCAGGCTTCGCCGATGCGGCGGCGGATCTCGGCCGAGTTCTCCCCGATGCCGGCGGTGAAGACCAGGCCGTCGATCCCGCCCAGCACGGCGGCGAGCGCTCCGATCTCCCTGGCGGCGCGGTAGACGAAGTAGTCCACCGCCAGCTTGGCGGCGGGTTCGCTGCTCCCGAGCAGCTCGCGCATGTCATTGCTGATGCCGGAAATGCCCAGCAGGCCGGATTTCTTGTAGAGGACGGTCTCCACTTCCTTGACGCTGAGGCCGAGGCCCTGAAAGAGGTAGAGGACCACACCGGGATCGAGGGCACCGGGTCGCGTGCCCATGCAGAGCCCGTCGAGAGCGGTGAACCCCAGGCTGTGGTCGACGCTCTTCCCGTTCCGCAAGGCGCACAGACTGGCGCCGCTCCCGAGATGCGCGACGATCACCCGCCCGGCGGCGATCTCCGGCGCCACCTGCGGCAGGACCGAGGCGATGTACTCGTACGAGAGGCCGTGGAAACCGTAGCGCTGCACGCCGGAGCTGCGGAGGTCTCGCGGCAGGGGGATCACTTCGGCGACGGCAGGCTGGCCCCGATGGAACCCGGTGTCGAAGCAGGCGACCTGCGGCACGCCAGGAAGGCGCTCCGTGACCGCTTCGATGGCCCCGAGGTTGTGCGGTTGATGCAGGGGAGCGAGCGGAATCAGCTGCCGCAGCTCCTCCAGGACCGGGGGCGTCACGATGGTGGGGGCTGCATAGTGCATCCCGCCGTGCACCACACGGTGGCCGACACCGAGCACGCGCCCCTCTCCATACCGAGAACGGAGCCAGGCCGCGAGGGAGTCGAGGGCGCCCCGCCCATCGCTCACCGCCTTGTCGAGTGGCTGATCGGTGAGACTGGCGCCGGCTCCGTCCTTCACGGTCAGCCGCGGCGCGGTTCCGATCCCCTCGATCTGGCCGCGCGCGTCCAGGTGCCAGGCGTCGCCTTCCGGCCTCCCATAGACACAGAACTTGAGGCTCGAAGAGCCGGCATTGAAGACGAGGGCGTATTCATCCATACCGTATCGCTCCGCTCATCGATGCGTCTCACTCAGGCGTACGCCATCAGCTCGCAGCTTCCAGCGCCTCATCGCGGTGCCCTTCTACGAGCGTGGGCCGCCAGTGTGGCGACGGCGACGCTCGCGATTCTCGAGCGGACGCTGTCGGAGCGGCTGGTCAGAATGATGGGCACGCGGGCTCCAAGCACGAGGCCGGCGCTATCGGCGTTGGCCAGGAAGCTGAGCTGCTTGGCCAGGATGTTGCCCGCCTCCAGGTCGGGGGCGAGCAGGATGTCCGGATCGCCAGCCACCTCGGAGTGGATTCCCTTCGTTTTTGCCGCTTGCTTGCTGATGGCGTTGTCGAAGGCGAGCGGGCCGTCCAAGAGGGCTCCGGTGATCTGCCCGCGCTCTGCCATCTTGCACAGGGCGGCGGCGTCGAGAGTGGCGGGCATCTTGGAGTTCACCGTCTCGACGGCGGCGAGGATCGCAACCTTCGGTTTCTCGACGCCGAGGGAGATGGCGAGATCGATGGCGTTCTGGCAGATGTCGACCTTGTCTTCCAGATTCGGTGCGATGTTGATGGCTGCGTCCGTCACCACCAGGACCTTGTGGTAGGTCGGCACGTCCATGATGAACACATGGCTGAGGCGCCGTCCGGTGCGGAGCCCCGTCTCCCGCGCCACCACGGCAGCCAGGAGTTCGTCGGTGTGCAGGCTGCCCTTCATCAGGAGCTCGGCCTTGCCCTGGCGCACCAGCTCCACGGCTTTGGTGGCAGCGGCATGGGGGTTCGGCGCCTCGACGAGCTCGACGTGGGCCAGGTTGATCCCCGCCTTCTTCGCCAGCTGCTTGATCTGGGCCAGCGGCCCCACGAGGATCGGCCGGCTCAACCCCTTCTCGCCGGCCTCGACCGCCCCGGCCAGAGCCGTCTCCTCGCATGGATACGCGACCGCGGTAGGGATCGGTTCCAGGCTCTTGCATCGTTCCAGCAACCGCTCGTATTTCCCCGTCCCGGTCTTCGCAGGTGTTGCAGTCTTCCGAGGTGTTGCAGTCTTCCGAGGTGTTGCGGTTTTCGCAGTGGTTGCGCTCTTCGCAGTCATGGAGTCCTCCCGGCGACAGCTGGGGCCGGCCGCCGCACCGCGGGCCCCGTTTCTTTCAGGATGAAGGTGAGAACGATGGCCAGTCCGACGCCGATCATGAGGGGCCCGAACGCCGTCTGATAGTGCTCGAGCGTCTTCACACTGGATCCCTTGGCGACGGTCGTCAGCACCCAGCCGAAGACCGGACCCAGCACGGCGCTGAAGGTGAAGTTCAGGAAGTTGATCACCCCGGTGGCGGTGCCGCTCATCTCCGGCGGATTGGCCTCTTTGATCACCGTATACGGCAGCATCGCCGCACCCGATGCCAGCCCCGCCACGAGGCCGAGCAGGTAGGGAGGAAGGACGCCGGCGGGGCCGTGAAGGATCCAGGCGAGGCAGCCGAGAAGCACGACGGCGCCCGTCAGGATCACCGGCTTGCGCCGGCCGAGCCGGTCCGAGAGGAAACCCAGCAACGGGCAGCCGATGATCCACCCGAGCGGCACCGTCGCCGAGCGGATGACTGCGGCCCCGTACTCGAAGCCGCGGGCTTCCTGCAGGTAGCGCACGCCCCAGATCATGTCGAAGATCGTGGTGGGGATGAACAGCAGGCCCGCGATCATCCCGCACAGGATCGACTGCGGATTGCGGAACACCGTGCCCATGGCGCGTGCGGCGCTCTTCAGCCAGTCGCCGCTCGGTGGCTTCTTCTCCTGCTCCGGGAGGAGCACGAACAGCAGAGCTCCGATCACCAGGCCCCCGAGACCCATTCCGAACCAGAAGCGATTCCACGGGATCCCTGCCCCGATCACCGGCCCGACCACGAATTGGCCGGCGGATCCCCCGGCCATGCCGAACATCTGCGTGGCTCCGATCAACGTGGCCGCGCGGGAAGCGGGGAAGCTCTGCGTGGCGATGTAGACGGCTCCGACGAGCGCGAACACGCCGCCAGCGCCCTGCAACAGCCGCCCGGCGTTCGCCGCCGCGTTGTTCCCGGAAGCGAACAGCAGGGCCCCGATGCCCACCGCCGCCGCGCCCAGTGGCACGACCCGTCGCGGTCCGAGACGGTCCATGGCGACGCCTGCCACCAGGCTGAACGGGGAGTAGCCCCAGTAGAAGAGGCCGACCATCGAGGCGACGCCCATGGCGCTCAGGCCGAAGGCATCGGAGAGCTGCGGCATCATGACGGCCGGTGCCGAGCGCAGCGTGTACTGGTAGAAGTAGTACACCGCCGTGATCAGCCAAGCGACGGCCGCCACCCTGGTGGTGCGGTTCACTGGGCGGACTCCGTCTGCCTCGTGTCCCGGGCCGGCGCTAGCAAAGCGTCACCGAGACGGCCAGGCCGCCCTCGGAGGTCTCCTTGTACTTCGAGTTCATCTCCTTGGCGGTGAGCGCCATGGCGGTCACGGTCGTGTCGAAGTCGAGACGACGGTTGGCCGGAATCTCGTTGCTCGCGATCATGAAGCCGGTCCACGCCTTGACGGCGCCGAAGGCACAGCGCTCGATGCAGGGCACCTGCACGTAGCCCGCCACGGGATCGCAGGTCATGCCCAGGTGGTGCTGCAGCGCCGATTCGGCGGAGTTCGCGATCACCTGATGGTCGAAATCGTGGGCCTGGGCAATGAGGGCCGCTCCCATCGCGGAAGCGACGCCGATCTCCGCCTGACACCCACCTTCGGCTCCCGAGAGGGTGGCGTTGTGCTTGCAGAGGTACCCGATCGCCGCCGCGGCGAGGAGGCCGCTGCGGATCTTCTCCTGCGGCAAGTTGCGCCCGCCCTCGCCGAGGGCGTAGACCAAGGCGGGGATCACTCCGGCCGATCCACCCGTCGGCGCGGTGACCACCAAGTGGCCGCGGGCGTTCTCCTCCGATCCGGCGAGCGCGTACGCCGACACGACTCCCACGCCGCGCTGTTTCTCGAAGGTGTCGTCCATGGCGCGCTTGTAGACCTCGCCGGCCTTGGTTTTGAGCTTGATGGGCCCGGGCAGCGTGCTCGACGGCGCGTTCAGCCCGGACTTGACGATGTTGACCATGGCCCCGGAAATCTTGTCGAGGAAGGCGTTGATCTCTGCCTCGCTCTTGCCGGAGACAGCCACCTCGTTGGTGAGGACGACCTGCGCGAAGGAGAGCTTGCTCGCTGTCGCGTGCGCCTGCAGCTCCTTCATCGTGGCGTAGGGATACTTGGGTTGGCCCTTCTTCGGCGGCTCGTAGCCCTTCCACTCGATGAAGCCGCCACCCACCGAGTAGTACTCGAGCTCGTAGATCGCCTTGTCGCCGCCCATCAGCTTGCAGGTCATGGTGTTGGGGTGCGGGAAGTCACCCTTGGCCGAGTCGTAGACGATGTCCTTGAGCGACAGGTTGAGTGTCTTGCCGCCGAGCGTCACGGGATAGCTCTTCCCGGGGTCCGCGGCCAGGCCGTCGAGGAACTCCGGCGCGACGGTCGCGGGCTCTTTGCCGAGCACGCCGGCGAGGGCGGCGCGCTCCGTGCCATGCCCCTTCCCGGTGGCGCTCAGGCTGCCGAAGAGGTGGACCTTGATCCCGGTGACCTTCGCCAGTTGGTCCGCCGGCAGCTTGGTGCAGCGTTTGTAGAAATCGTAGGTGATGCGCATCGGGCCGATGGTGTGCGAGCTGGAGGGCCCGGGGCCCACCTTGTAGAACTCCTCCAGCGTGGTCATGATCGGACCCTTCGACTTCTTCACCACGTTGAGCTCGGGTGACAAGTCGGGGACCTTGGGAGGTGCGGCGGTGGCGCCCTTGGCTTGTGCTTCCGCCACAACCGGAAGACCCATGATGACCGCCGTCGAGGTGATGATGGCGCTCCGCATCAGGAAAGTGCGACGGTCGACGCCCGGCGGAATCGCTGCCGCGTTCAGCTCTTTCTCGGGCTGAAAGATCTCTGGGCCGGAATCCTCGCGCTTCATCTCTCGCTCCAATTCTTTCGGATCGCGCCCGCCTTTCCCGCGACGGCGAACACAACTCCCACTCCTGTGACTTGTCCCCAAAGTGGGTGGAGGAATACCTCGAATCTCGTGCTGGCGCTTTTCGCGAACGACAATACCGTACCACCCGGGTACGGACAGGTCCAGTGGCGTGGATCTCGTCCGCGAAGGCGCACGAGCGCGGTCGATGTCGAAGGCGTTCGTCAACGGGCCGAGAACACCAGGGCCTCTCGCGACCGCCGCGGGAGGCCCTGGAGAGACAGCCCAATCAGGGATTCAACGATAGAGCGACTTCAGTTCGCTCCACGTGCCTTGCTCCAGAGGTGCCGGAGCGAACCCCTTCGGCACGCCACAACTCCCCAAGCTTCCCGATCCGTTGATGACGAAACGACCGCTGGTGGAACACTGCGAGTCGTTCGGGAAGGGTGGGGTCTGCGTTTGGCAAAGCACGATGTCGTCTCCGAGGCAGACCTTGGTGTACACGGGTCCGTCGCAGAGGGTGAACAGGGGGCAACGGAAATAGATGTTCGAGGGATGGGAGTGCTGGCTCACGGTCATCTGGAACTCCGGCGGCCTCTGGGACGGGCCGCAAGGCACGGTCGGGATCACCACGATTGTTTCGAGCAACCTGCGACCCTGATCTCCGGTCTGGCAAGTATCCCAGGTGATATTCATGCCGCGCCGCTCCGGATCGGGAGGAGTGAAAGCACTGCCAAGAGTCACCGTCGCCCCGGGAGCGGGAATCTCGAACATGATGTACCCGAGGTCGGGGAATCCATCCGGGCCGATGCGGACGGCGAACTCCACACCGGTGATGCCCTGGGCACTGGCACCTTCGAGGACGGCGTAGACCTTCAGCGTCGGCGGCGTGCAGGTGCCGAAGGGCGGCACCCCGGTTTCGGACGCATCGTTCCACTTGATGAGCCAATAATCGCATTCGGCCCCTTGGAACTTGCGGCCGTGCTTGTCGAGGAGCCCGGCGACGATGGCGATGTCGCCGTCCGAACCCCAAGCGGGCAGACTGGTGAGGGCGAGGGCGACCAGTGTAACAACACTCGGAAGCTGTCGGAACATGAGAGTCGCCTCCTTGATGAGAAACGGCGCGTCGAAGCCCGCGAGCGGGCAAACCTACGGCACCGTGTTGCCTTGGGGGGACGTGATTCTGCGCCGGCTTCCCCGGCAGCGTCAAGAGGGTCTTTTCACCAGGGGAGCGCGCGTGGGTCATGCCGCGGCGTACGAGGACAGTGACCGCAAGGATCACGGGGGCCCGTCACTGCACGGGTAAGGCGTCGATCTTCTTCTTCAGGCCGGCGATGGTGTTTTCGTTGCGCTGTCCCGGTGGCAGGGACTCGGCGAGCTGCAGCGCTTCCTCCAGGGTGGCGCGCGCCGCACTGGAATCGCCACGGCCCCCCTGGATGTCCGCCAGGTTCTGATAGATGCGGAGCTTGCGCGGGCCGTACGCGCGCTCGAGGGCGCGCTGCGAGGCGGCGATCGCCTCGTCCCAGCGCTTGAGCTCCTTGTAAGCGACGGCGAGTCGCGCGGGTGGGTTGTAGTCGTCCGGGAAGTCGCGTTCGGAGGCTTCCAACATCGGGAGGGCTCGGGCCGGTTCGCCGAGCGTGATGTACGCCGTGAGCCGGTGAGGATCGAAGACGGTGCGACCCGCGGGTGACGCGGCCGCATTCGCCGCCTTTTCGAGGAAGGTGGCCCAGCGTTGGGCCATGGCTTTGACTCCTGCTTCGTCCTTCGCTTCTTTGCGTGCGTCGACGAGGATCAGGTAGACGCCGGAGCGGTCGTCGGCCGCGACGTCGAGCTTCTCGTCGCCGACGACGGCGAGCGCGTCTGTTTCGAGCGCCGCGACGAGCCCGGCGCGCGCCTGATTCTCCTCCGGCAGACCCAGCGCTGCCTCGAGGCCCAGCGCCGCGACGTTGGCCGCGGAAGGCGTGTTGCGTAGCGCTGGGAAAGTATCGCGGGCGAGGGTGGCGCACGCCTCGTTCGCATCCGTATCCAGCAGGGCGAACAGGAGGGACTCGGTCGCACGTCCTCGCGGCGGCCAGTCCGCCGGGGCTTGCGCCAGGGCATCGCGGAACGCCGTGGCGGCCTCGGCGTTCTTGCCCTCGCCAAACAAGCCATCGGCCCGCGCCAGGAGGGCGTCGGCACCCCCCGGGGTCGCCGGCGCGGTGTTCTCGCTCGGTGCTTTCGCTTGCTTGCTGCCCGTGTGCGAGGCGGACGCGCCCGACTTGGCCGCGACCTGCCCATTCATGGCGGCTCGACCTTCGTCGAGCATCTTCTGCAGCTGCGTCACCGTGGCGCCGCCCACCCAGCGCAGCAGCACCTTCTCACTCGTCGGGTCGACGATGAAGAACGATGGCAGCACCGGCACGACGTACTGCTGCCGGAAGGGCGCGTTTTCCCGCTTCTCCGTGTCGATCTCGAGCCAGACGAACCGCCCGGCCTGCCCGGCGAGCGCCTTGTCGGTGAAGACGAAGGCGCGCATCGAGCGGCAGGTGTGTCACCAGGGCGCCCAGGCTTCGATGAAAAGCGGGAGCTCGAGCTCCCGCGCCTTCGCCAGGGCGGCCGGGTAATCGTCCTGGATGAACGGCAGTACCTTCTGCGCCTCCGGAGCGGCGCCGTGCACCGCCGGCGTCCAAGTCATGCTCGCCAGGACACAGCTCGCGACCGACACGAGAAGCAGCGACCTCGATCGCTGGGTCCGTGTCATGCCGTGGATGCTAGCAGGTACCCAGCCGGGCATCCAGCCCACCGGTCTCCAGGGTGTATCTGGCGCGCCGGAGGAGGGCTCATGGCCGGGAAAAGAGCGCCTTTACCTCGCTCCAAGTGACGTCGCGGACGGGCACCGTCTCGGACTGCGTGTCGAAGGAGATGACCCAGAAGCTGGACCCGCTGCTGGACGACACGGTCCCCATCTTCGTCCCCGCCTCGGCGAAATGGATGTCTTCCGGCCCGTTGGGCAAATCGTGGCCGTCGAGGACGCCGTAGGGCGGGTCGGAATCGATGAACTCGAGCGCCAGGATGCCCGACCCGAGGTTGTCGGGGAAGTTCACCGTGGTGTTGGAGAAGCCGGTGTAATCGAGGTAGTCGCCGCCGCACTCCTCGTTGCAAAGGCTGACCCCTTGCAGGTCGGACTTCCACACCTGCGTCCCGATCGTGATGGTGATTTCGTGCCCCGATGCGGGTGGGAACAAGTAGGCGCGCTCGGAGGGACCGACTTCCACCGGGGTGGCGCCGCCGGTGGTGTAGACGACGGTCCCGCTGACCGGATTGCCGACGCTGATCCCGGCAGGAGGGCTGGTGAAGATGGCCTGCACGTCGGTCACGGTCCCCGTGAAGCTGAGGACCACCGCTGCCCCGGCGGTGCCGGCCGCCAGCAGACCCGCCAGCAGGATGGCCCCGGAGACGAACCCAAAGGTCGATAGCCAGTGCTTCATCGTCGTCCTTTCGGAAGGAGGTAGCAGAGACAAGGGGGCTCTGGGGCAACTCTAGCAGACGGGTGCCAAGCACCGCGGGCACGAGGTCGGGGACTGGGTCACGGGGCCGCGGCTGTGCCTTTTCGCCCATCGACCCCTGCGCCGAAGTACTGGTGCGATGCGCAGCACCACCCGCGATCATCGCCGTCGAGTGATCCAATCCATCTCGTGATGTCACCCGCACGGTCACGACAATCTCGTGCTGTTTGGGGCAGAGACCACACAGACCCTCGTCTCGCGGGACCGATCACGGACGATGGTCCCCCATTCTCCCCCATTGCGTGGCACCTGGCTTGCTGTAGCGGGACGGCCGCATTCGCCGCGCATACTCTGCTACGGGGTCGATGGTGCTCTGGTCTCGCCGTTTCCCCAACCGAACCTCCCATATTCCGTCGAGAACCCTGGTGGGCGGTCTCCTCGTGGCTGCGATCGCGGCCATGGCACCCGCCCGTTGGGCGAGCACGCCTCCCCCTGGCATTGCCGACCTCCCGCAGCTCGGCCTGGCGAAGTCGGTATCCGCCGGGCCGGTGAACCACGGCGATGGCACCCACACCGTGACCTACCGGATCCGGTTGGAGAACCGCGGGGACGAGACGCTGTCCAACCTGCAGGTGACTGACGATTTGGCGGCGACCTTCGCTGCCGCCACGAGCTTCAGCGTGTCGTCCGTGAGCAGCTCCGACTTCGCCACGAACCCTGCCTTCGATGGCTCTGGGGATACGAACCTGCTGGCAGGGAGCGACAGCCTGGCGGTCGGAGGCAGCGGCGTCGTTGACCTGACCGTGACGGTGACGACGGGCGAGGCCCTCGGTCCCTACGACAACAGTGCCACGGGGAGCGCGCTGGGCGCTGGTGGGAGTCCCGTGTCCGACGTCTCGACCGCCGGCTCCGACCCCGATCCCGATGGCAATGGCGATCCCAGCGACGACGCCACACCGACAGAGGTCACCTTCAGCGAGTCCCCCGAGATCGGCGTGGCGAAAGCCGTGGTCGCGGGGCCGACGAACAACGGCGACGGCACCTACACGCTCACCTATCGCGTCCGGGTCGAGAACAGCGGCGACGTCACCATCCACGGCGTGCAGGTGACCGACAACCTGACGATGACCTTTGGTGGCGCCGCCGTCGTCGTGGAGGAGGTGACGGGATCGGGCCTCACGGCCAGCTCGAACTACAACGGCACGACGCACAGGAATCTCCTCGCCGGCACGGATCTCCTGGCGACCGGCGTGAGCGGATCCGTGGATCTCCGAGTGCGGGTGACACCGGGGTCCGATCTCGGCCCCTATGGCAACAGCGCCACGGGGAGCGCCACGAGCACTGGCGGAACACCCCTCAACGATGCTTCGACCGCGGGGGCGACGCCGGATGCGAACGGCAACGGCGATCCTGGCGACGACAGCGCGCCGACCAACGTCACCTTCAGCGAGTCTCCGGAGCTCGGCGTCGCCAAGACCGTCGTCGGATCCTCGACGAACAACGGCAACGGCACCTACACCCTCACCTACCGGATCCGGGTCGAGAACAGCGGCGATGTCCCCGTCCACAGCGTGCAGGTGACCGACAACCTGACAACGACCTTCGCCGGCGCGACTATCTTGGTGGAGCAAGTGACCGCCACGGGTCTCAAACGGAATTCGGCCTACAACGGCACGAC
>DASRJW010000008.1 GCA_035649275.1 Candidatus Krumholzibacteriia bacterium | reverse complement strand
CGACCACCGGCAAACGCGAACTGTACCCCGTGGCGCCGAGAGCGAAGAGCCCGAGACGCGTCCCCGGCGGATACCGCTCCTGCAGAGCGAGGCCGAGTCGCGAAGCGAGCTGCACCCACTGGAAGGCGGCGGCGCGCACGTGCGGTCGGGCGGAGAAGAACAGCATGGCCGCTGAGAGCACGACGAGCGGCGCCATCTTCCAGGGCGTGCGTTCCGTCACCAGCTGCGCGGCGGCGGCGCCCAGCAGCGCAGCCGCGAGCGGCAGGACGTAGAGGAAGGAGCGGTGGAACTCGAAGTGATCGCCGCCGAGTCGGATGACGTGCACGACGTAGAGCGATAGACCGATCAGGAAACCCAGGGTCGCTCCACGCAGCGCGGGCAGCAGGAGCGGTACGGCGAGGAGCACGATCCAGGGATAGGAGCGCGGCCACAGCGCCACGTAGTGCAGTCCAATGCGCGCGTGCGCCCAGTCGCCTGCACGCTTGGCGTAGTAGGTGTTGGGAAATGGGTCGCCGAAGTAGAGCGTGTGCGCCCCGAGGTAGAGCAAGCCGCCGAGGAGCGCGGGCGCCAGAGTCCGCAGCAGCACCCGCGGCCCGGCCGTGCGCCGGAGGAGTGCCACCGCAGCCACCCCGACCACGAGGAGCACGAACTCCGGTCGCACCAGGACGGCTGCCAGCACCCACCAGCCGGCGGCGCGCGCCGGCCGCTGCCGCAGCCAGCGCTGCACCAAGGCCCGGAAGGCCCAAGCCCAAGCCGCCGCGCACAGCATCGTTTCCATGCCGGAGAAGGCGTAGACCAGGAAGCGATCGTCCAGGAGCAATGCCAGGGCGCCAATGCAACCGGCGAGGGCGATGACCACCTGCTGCGACGCGTTCGCCGCTGCAGATCGTTCCCCCGTGTCCGCGAGCTCGAGAGCCCAGCGTGCGGTGAGAACGATCGCCGTCCCCCAGGCGACGAGAGCGAGCCACGCTGCGGCCACGTGCACCGGCACGCCGAGGCGCGCCGCCAGCGCCAGCAACCACAGCCACACCGGGCTCGTCGCTGCGTCCACCCGGTCGCCTGGGTTGAACACCGGTCCGTGCCCCGCTGCTGCATTCTCAGCGATGCGGAAGTAGATGAAGCCGTCGTCTTGGATATGGTTGGCCAGGGCGGGAAGGCGGAGGCAGGCCAGCGCTGCCGCTACGACCGCCAAGGCCGCGAGCACCAGGCGCACTCCATTGCCCACGTCACCCTCCAGGAACGTTTGCCGCCGCGGCGCCGCGCCAGCGTCGAGTATAGCGGCCCTGGTCGCACGCATCGTTATAGTATCCCGACGACCGGAGCGCTCGGCCGCGGCGAAAGGAGGGTGCATGAATCCTCGTGCGCGCTTGACGAAGCTCGCCGCGGGCCCCGCCCCCTGGCTGCTGTTGGCCTCGCTGCTCCGCGTCACCTACTGGCTGCAGGCGTCGCGCGAACCTTGGTTCGTCTTCCCCGAAGTCGATCCCGAGTTCTACACCCGCTGGGCCGACGCCATCCTGGCCGGCCGCGCCGCCGAGTACATTCCCTTCCCGCGCGCCCCGTTCTATGCATACGTCCTCGCTGGCATCCGCGCCGTCTTGGGAACGGCCTGGATCTGGCCGCGCCTCCTCAACCTCGGCTTCGACTGGATCACGATCCTGACCGTGTTCGCCTTGGGACGCCGTCTTCGTGGTCCCACCACGGCACGCATCGCTGCGGCGCTCGTCGCCGTGTCCGGCGCCTCGGTCTACTTCTCCGGCGAGGTGCTCATGACCTCGTGCGCCACCGCTCTCGCGGCGGTCACCACGCTGCTCCTCGCGGACTGTCTCACTTCCCTCCGCGCGCGCCGTGGCGCTCTGACCGGAGTCTGCTTGGCGCTCTGGGCGCTGCTGCGTCCTCATGCTCTCGTCCTCGTCCCCTGCACTCTCGCTCTCCTCCGCCCGTGGCGTGGACGCCGGCACGCTGCGGTGGCGGGCGCACACCTCCTGGGCGTCCTGCTGCCGTTGCTCCCGATCACCGCTCTCAACTACTCCGCTTCCAGGACCCTCGTCCCCGTCACCCTCCAGGGCGGCGTCAACTTCTACATCGGCAACGCCCGCGGCGCCGACGGCTGGTCGGCCGTGCTCCCCGGTGTGGGCGGCGTGTGGCAGGAGGCGGACGCCCAGCGACTGGCGGAGCGCCTGGCAGGCAGGCCTCTCGCTCCCGCCCAGGTTTCCAGCCTGTTCTGGCGCCTGGGCCTGGCCGAGATCCACGCAGACCCCGCTGCCTGGTTGCGGTTGCTGGGGCGCAAGCTGCTCCTCCTCGTCAACCGGCGCGAAATGGGCAACAACCGTCCGCTCGTCCTCGCCGTCCAGGTGGCGCCGCAGATGGCCGTGCTCTTCCTCTGTTCCTTGGGGCTCCTCTTTCCCCTCGCGCTCCTCGGCTGGAGTCGCACGCGCGGCCAGCCGGAGAACACCGCCCTCGCTTCGATCGCCCTGGTCTACGCGGGAAGCTTGCTGCTCTTCTTCGTCAACGCGCGCTTTCGTCTCCCGGTGTTTCCCGCCGTCGCCGTTTTCGCTGCTGCCGGTGCGACCGCGCTTCCCTCCCTGCTCCGCAGCCGCGGCGTCGCCTGGCCCGCGCTGGCCTGGATCAGCGCGGGAGCGCTCCTCGCCTTCCCGCCTTGGGGGATGTGGTCGCACGACGAGATGGCTCAGGCCCACTACGTGGCGGGAAACGGCTGGCTGCACCAACAGCATGCTCGCGAGGCGCTGCAGCGCTACGACCAGGCCCTCGCGATCGACCCCAGCTTCCCCGACCTCTACCTCAACCGCGGTATCGCGCTCTCCATGCTGGGAGATCGGCAGGGGGCGGAGCAGTCGTTCCAGCGCGAGCTCGCCCTCGACCCGGCCGACGGCCGGGCCTGGAACAACCTCGGCGTCTTGGCGGAGAAGCAGAAGGAGTGGGCGCGCGCCGAGGATTGCTACCGCCGCGCCCTGCAGGCCACACCCTGGCAGGACGATGCACGGCACAACCTGGGAACGATCCTGATGCGCCGCGCCGCCGCCGCGCTCGACATCGGCCGCGCTTCCCGGGCCGACTCGCTGCTCCGGGAGGCGGAGGCTTTCCTCCCGGCGAGTCCGCAGCTGGCACAGCTGCGCGGCCGCGCCGCCGTCGGTCTCGGGGACACCGCCGCCGCTCGGTCACGGCCCTCGCCTTCGGCCCCACGGCTTCCTTAGAATGGACCGACGTCCTGCGCTCCCATGGGCAGGATGGTCGACATAGAATGGACCGCATGACTCCAGTCGAGCCCAAGCAGATCAGGCAGCGTCTGCCCGTGTTGCCTCTGCTCGTTCTTGCCACTCTGGGGTTCGTCTCGGAGTCACCGGCGGCTCCTGCCGTCCATGCCGTCGGCGCCATCGGCATGACCGTCTCCGACATGGACCGCGCTCTCGCCTTCTACACCCAGGTGCTCCCCTTCGAGCTGGTCACGGACGTCAAGGTGTCCGGGCGGGACTACGGTCGCTTGAACGACCTGCCGTTTGGGAATCGCCGCGGCAACGACACCACGCCGCGCCTGCGCGTCGCGCGCCTGCGCCTGGGCGAGGAGTTCGTCCTGCTCATCGACTACCTGGAACCCGAGGGCCGGCCCCTCCCGGTGGACGCACGCAGCAACGACCGCTGGTTCCAGCACCTCGCCCTCATCGTCAGCGACATGGACCGGGCCTACGAACAGCTGCGGGCGCACGGGGTGCAGCACGTCTCATCGGGGCCGCAGACGCTGCCCGACTGGAATACCAACGTCGCCGGGATCCGCGCTTTCGATTGCCGCGATCCCGACGGCCATAACCTCGAGATCCTCTGGTTCCCGCCCGGGAAGGGCGACCCGCGCTGGCAGCGACGGGGCGACGCGCTCTTCCTCGGCATCGATCACACCGCCATCGTGGTGAGCGACACCGAAGCCAGTCTGCGCTTCTACTCCGAGATGCTGGGTCTCGAGGTGAAGGGGAAGAGCGAGAACTACGGCATCGAGCAGGAGCGTCTCAACAGCGTCTTCGGCGCCCGGCTCCGCATCACCTCGTTGCGGGCGGCGGCGGGGCCTGGCATCGAGTTCCTCCAGTACCTGGCGCCGCCGGGCGGACGGCCGCTGCCCGAGGACGCGCGCACCAACGATCTGGTGCACTGGCAAACGACGCTCCTCGTCGACGATGCCGCCGCGGTGGAGCAACGCCTGCGCGCTGCCGGGGCCCATTTCGTCTCGCCTGGAACGGTGTCGACGCCGGACGCCGAGCTCGGCTTCACCCGCAGCTTCCTGGTCCGCGATCCGGACGGTCACGCGCTGCACGTGGTGGAGCACGCTCCGCAGGGTGCCGCGGCGCGCTGAGGCTCTCCGCCCGCCGAGACTCCGCCCAGACCCATGCTCCCTCTCCGCACCGATCCGCTCCTTTCCTCAGCCGATCTTTCGGTACACGGTGCCGATGTAGTCGACGAACTCGGGTGTGAGTCCCTGGGCGCGGATGAGGCTCTGGATCTGCGCCCGGTGGTGGATGGAGTGATAGTTGAGCTGGAGCGGGATGTCCTTGAGCGCTGCGGTCCAGTGCGCCCCGTCGAAGCCGACCCACTGGACTGCCTCGAAGAGAGCGCTCTCGTTCTTCTTCTGCAGGAAGTTCTGCCAGGCCCCGAGGCTCCTCTCCCACTCGGCCTCGAGGGCGTCCAGCTCGTAAGCCGGATCCCACCAGCTCATGCCAGGGTCGCGCGGATACTGCTCGAGGCGAGCCAACCATTTGTTCTGCGAGCGGATCAGATGGCTGAAGAGCCGGATCGCCTCCTCCTTGTCCGGCAACTCCCAGATCTTCGCCAGCACCTGCCGGTTGGCGCGATCGTTGAACGCGAAGGTCTCGAGCAAGTAACGCTTCATCTCCATGCTGGTCCTCCCCGTGACCACTCGACGCAAGCGGATGGACCGCGCCTTCCGCGATAGGCCGACGGCTGGGCCAGGCCTCAAGCATCGACCCTACCATCTTCCCTGGTGGGCTGCCGGACGGTGGCGCCAGCTCCGGCCGTGGAAGCAGGCCCGATCTTCGAGTACCCTTCACGGCACCTCAGCGACCAGAGCCACGGGGGCGACATCGACGAGGCCATGCTCCGCGAACAGCATGATCCGAAGTCCATCCGTGCATCGAACTCGGAGTCCGTCGGGATCGCCTGCCGCCGGTTCGGGAGCGGGGACCGATGAGCCGTCGGCGCGTCGAGTCGCGCCCGGCGCTCTCCCCTCGGCGGGCCCGCGGGGCCGATCGTCCCCGAGCCGGCGCCGATCCTCATCCGGGGTGGATCGAGTCCGCGCCACCGAATCGCTGCCTTCCGGCGGCCATCGTGATCGGTTTGCTCGCTGTGGCGGTCCTGGCAGCAAACGCGAGCTACTACTACCCCTTCCTGGCCGACGATGCCCTCATCTCGCTTCGCTACGTGCAGCGCTTCCTCCACGGCCACGGCCTCACCTGGACCGACGGCCGACCCGTCGAAGGGTATTCGAATTTCTTGTGGATGATGCTCGCTGCGGCTTTCGGAGCGACGGGCCTGGACCTGATCCGCAGTGTTCAGGTTCTCGGGTTCCTGGCGTCGGCGGCGGTCGTGGTCGCGCTCTGCTTCGGCTTCCTGCGCGGGACTCGTCGCTCCACCGTGTGCGTCGCGATCGGATCGCTGGCATGGGTCCTCTCCGGGCCGGCGGGAGCTTGGACGCTGGCCGGCATGGAGCCGCCTCTGGTCGCCTGCTTGCTGGCCTGGTCCCTGGTGCTGATTCTCCGCCTGGCGGACCGCGTCGAGGCCGCCCCCCGCTCGTGGTTGCTTCCCGGCTTCCTGCTCGGTTGCCTCGGCCTGACGCGCCCCGATGGCCCGCTCTTCTCCCTCGTGATCGGTTCTTGGCTCCTGGTCCGGGGACGGTTTCGCGGCTCGGCGTGGCGCCAGTCCGCCTGTCTCCTGAGCCTGCCGGTGGCGATGTTTCTCGGGCAGCTCCTCTTCCGGCGCGCGTATTACCGTGAGTGGCTCCCCAACGTCGCCTACGTCAAGATCAGCCCCTCGACGACGCATCTCGCTGCGGGGTTCCAGTACGTGCTGCACGGCCTGGCCTCGCTGCGCCCCCTGCCCGAACTCTCCCTCGCAGCCCTCGTCTTCTTGTGTTTGCACCGGGAAACTCGGAGTCGCGGGTTTCTGCTGCTCTCCGCCGCGGCGGCCTGGCTCTTCTATCTCGTTTTCCTGGTGGGAGGGGACATCTTCGGCGCCTGGCGCCACCTGATCCCCGTTCTGGTCCTCTTCATCCTCGCCGATCTCCTGGCGCTGCAGTTCTTGCAATCCAGCTGGCTGTTGGCTCCCAAGAAGTGGGTGCCGCTCGGCGCCCTTCTCTTCGCCTGGTATGTCTACGATCAGTTCACGAACGAGCGGAATGTCTGGGCGAAGAGCGATCAGTGGGCCTGGAATGGGCGGGTGGTGGGGCTGACGTTGAAGCACGGCTTCGCGGACTCGAGGCCGCTGCTGGCGGTCACGGCGGCGGGATGTGTTCCCTACTGGTCCGAACTGCCCTGCTTGGACTTGCTGGGGCTGAACGACTACACCCTCGCCCGGACGCGTCCGGCCGGATGGGGGCAGGGATGGATCGGACACGAAGTGGGGGACAGCAGGTACGCGCTCTCTCTGCAGCCCGACCTCATGCTGTTCGGGACCCCGGGAGGCCAAGCCCCACTCTATGTCTATGGGCGCGACATGCCCGAGATGCCCGAGTTCAAAGACTACTACGACCCCTGCAACTTCGCTGGAACCGTCCCCTACTACTTCAACTCGCGGATCTGGGTGCGTCGCACCAGCCCCAAGATCGGCATTCAACGCCGGGACAACGAGATCTTCGTCCCGCCCTATCTCCTCAACTTCACGCACTTTGCCATCACGAGCCTGGACGGAGAGGGGCGCTTCTACGTCACGGCCTCGAGCGGAATGCCGGTGGGGATCCTGGATCTCGAAATCCCTTCTGGTTGTTGGCGACTCGAGGAGCCGGAGCAACAGGTCCGCCTGCGCGTCGTCGCGCCAGGAGACTCGACGGTGCTCGAGGAACGGTGCCTCGAGGGACGCCCCTCGGTCACCGTGCCTCGCGCTGACAAGTACAGCGTGCTCCTGGAAGCCACCGGCACGGGGGAGATCCGCATCTACGGTCTGCGTCTCGTCAGAGAATGAGTCGGACTACACCACGACGGCGGCCTAGGGAGCCCGCCGGCGGCGCACTACAGTATGGAGCGCGAGACCGGCGGCACTCCAGCCGCACAAGAGCTCGAGGCTCGTGAGCCGGCCGCCGGCCAGGCGCGCCTGCAGAGTCTCGGCGCGCAGCGCCCGCACGTCTCGCACCACGATGACGAGCACCAGCCCCGTCATCGCCAGCACCGAAAGCAGCGCGGCGCCCCGCTGCAACCACACCGGGATCCGCACCGTGCGGCTGGCGAAGAGCACCGGGTCGCGCCGCGGCAGCGCCAGAAGAGCCAGGCTGTGCAAGAGGTACAGGAGCACCATCGCCAGAACGGCGATGTGGAGCGCCACCGAGAGCTGGCCGCTGGCGAGCAGGAGCGAAGCGAGCGCGAAGGTGAGAAGGAGTCCGCGCCGCGGCGTGCCGTAGCGGGGGTGCACCTGACCGAGCCAGGCCGGCGCCAGGCCATCGGCGGCCAGCATGAGCGCCAGGCGCGACGGCACCAGCATCGTCGCGTTGATCGACGTCGTGATCGCCATGAGCGCGCCGAGGACGACGACGACGCTGCCGGCGCGCGGCAGGTAGACGCGGGCCACGTCGGCCATGGGGGCGGTGCTGCCGCGCAGGCTCTCCCCGGGCAGCACACCGAAGGCGACCGCCGACATGGAGGCGAAGACGACCGTCGTCGCCAGCAGGCCGCGCAGGAAGACGCCCGGTAGGTGCCGCGTGCTGTCGCGGACCTCGCCGGCCGCCTGCGCCAGCGACTCGAAGCCGGCGTAGGCGAAGAACAGCGGCGCCAGCGCGGCGAGGAAGCCCGAGACACCAGCCGTGAAGAAGGGGCTGTAATTCGCGGGCACGATGGCGAAGCATCCTGGCACGACGAGGACGAGGATCGAGACCCCCAAGACGAGGCACATGAGCACTTGCAGGGTGCCGAACCAGCGGACTCCGCGAGCGTGAATGAACAAGAAGAACGCCAGCACCGACAGGGCGACGAGGAGCGGCGCGCCGCCGATCGGCGAGAGGCCGTGCAGGACGTAGTCGGCAAAGGTTTGCGCCAGGTAGGCGAGCGCGCCGATGTAGGCGATGATCTTGAGCCAGGCGACGACGAAGGCCAGGCCCGGGCTACCGAAGGTGCGCGTGATGTGGGTGTACTCGCCCCCCGCCGTGAGGCCGAGCGGCGTGGAGAGGAAGACCGCGTAAGGTATGGAAGTAGCGAGCACGACCGGCGCGAGCACGAGATAGCCGAGGACCACGCTCGGACCGGTCAGCGCCCAGGCGTCGCTCGTGACCCTGAAGATGCCGGCACCGACGAGGATGCCGAGGAGCAACGCGTAGGACTCCAGCCGTCCCAGGTCGCGCCGCAAGCGCCCGGTGGGGGGCGCTGTCATTCCGTGACCGCGTAATCGTCGCCGTAGAACTTGCTGGTGCTGCGGGTGTGGAACTCGAGCGCCGAGATGGGCGCGTAGCGCGGCGCCGGCAGTCCCGGCAGCACCGACAGGATGGCTTCTTCCCACACGTAGACGTTCATGGGGAAGGAAACTCGCGGCCGGGACAGCAGCGCGGGAGTGCGCGGCCTACCGACCCGATGGGTCGTGGACGGCAGGATGTCGTTGCTGATGCGCTGGACGTAATCGCCCGTGTTCAGGATCAAGCTGCCGCGCGGTGCCTGGAGCCGCACCCACTTCATGCTGCGCCGGTCGAGCACCTGCAGGCCTTCCACGCGCGGCGCGGGCAGGAAGGTGAACATGCCGACGTCCTCGTGGCCGAGCAGCCGGCCGCCGCCGCTCTCGCTCTCTCCCGGCCCGAGGGGCGGATAGTAGTTGAGGCGCAGTCCGATATTGGGACGCGTGAGGCGCTCGTCGTAGAGGTGCGGGTCGTGCCCGAGCCAGAGCAGGAGGCTCTGCATCACCGGGAGGATGAGCCTTTCGTTCTCCTGGACCAGCCGGCGGCAGCGCGCCTCGTGGGCAGGATCGGGCCAGAAGGAGTCGATCGCTGCCTCGGACCTCCGGCCGGGCAGGTCGAAGGCGCGCCGGCAGAACACCCAGCCCTCGACGAGATCGGGATGGATGTCGCTCGTCTCCCGGAGGGGGAAGTAGCCTTGATTGACCGAGCCGTGCCGCCGGGCGCGGAAGCGCAGCTTTTCTTCGAGGGGGAAGCGGGTGAAGAGCTCCTCGGTCAGCCCTTCCATGTCGTCGTACAGCGCTGGGTCCGCGCCGTGGCCCACCAGGATCGCGAAGCCGATCTCGGCGAGAGCCGCACCGAGCTCCGCGGCGAAGCGCCGCTGCTCCGCCTCGCCGCCCCGCAGGAAGCTGCCGATGTCGCAGGTGCGGACGCGGAAGTCGTCGTCGAAGGCTTCCTGTTCGTGCTCGGCCAGATGGTAGAGCTGCTGCTTCCGCACTTGATCGTAGCG
>DASRJW010000007.1 GCA_035649275.1 Candidatus Krumholzibacteriia bacterium | reverse complement strand
CGAGAAGAACGCCACCATGCGCTGGCAAGAGATCATCCCTGGACTGGCGCCGCGGATCCATGCCTTCAACGACAACGGCCCCACCGGTTCCATCCTCTTCGAGTACATCCCGGGACACACCTTCGAGGAATACCTGCTGCGCGGCGACTCTCGCGGCATCCAGGATGCCCTGGCCTCGCTCTGCAAGACCTTGTCCCAAGTCTGGGAGAAGACCCGGGTCGAGACGCCGGTGACGCCGCACTTCGTGCAACAGCTGGCCGAGCGGCTCGGCGACGTCTACGCCTTGCATCCGGGCTTCCGCGCCGCCAATGCCGGCTTCGGGCGCCTCGCCCTCCCCTCCTTCGATGCGCTGGTGCAGCAGGCCCGCGACTTGGACGCCCAGCTCAGCTGTCCGTTTTCCGTCTTCACCCACGGCGATTTCAATGTGGACAATGTCATCCACCACCAAGGGGAGCGCCAGGTCCACTTCGTCGACCTGCATCGTTCCCGACCGGGGGATTACCTGCAAGACGTGTCGGTCTTCCTGGTCTCGAACCACCGGCTGCAGGTGTTCGACGAACCCATCCGCCAGCACATCCGCGACGTGATCCTGTTCTTCCACGACTTTGCCCGCGACACCGGCCAGCGTCTCGGCGACACCACCTTCGCCCCGCGCCTGGCCCTGGGGCTGGCGCGCTCCTTCGCCACCTCCACCCGCTTCGTCCTGGATCCGGAGTTCGCCAAGGCCATGTTCCTCCGCGCCCGCTACCTCCTGGAGGCGGTGCTGGCGGTGCCGCCGGAAGCCCTGGACCGCTTCGAGATCCCGCGTGAGGTGCTCCTTGACTGACCGCCTGCACGTCGGGGTGGTCGGCGTTCCCGGGCAGTGGTCCTCGGAAGCCCTGGCCGACGCCTTGGAGTCCCGCACCGGCCGAAGGCTCCTGGTGGACCTCGGCCGCGCCGTGTTCGACAGCCAACGGGGCGGCGTCTTCTACGAGGATCTCGATCTTTGCGCTCTCGACGGACTGGTGATCAAGAAGCTGGGGCACGATTACAGCCCGAGCATGCTCGACCGCATCGAGCTCTTGCTCTCCGTGGCGGAGGCAGGCGTCACCGTGCTCTCGCACCCGGCGAGCATCCTGCGTCTCGTCGATCGCCTGAGCGGTACCCTCACCTTGCAGCGGGCGGGGATCCCGATCCCGCCCACCGTGGTCACCGAGGACGTGGGGCGGGCGGCGGAAGCGGTGCAGCGCTTCGGGCGCGCGCTGCTGAAACCGCTCTTCAGCACCAAGGCCCGTGGCATGCGCATGCTCGTCGCCGGCCCGGATGTGGACCTCCAGGCGGAAATCCGTGATTACAAAGCGAACGCCGGGCCCGTGCTCTACGTGCAGCAGCGGGTGGAACACCGGGGCCGCGACCTGGGCGTGACCTTTCTCGGCGGGCGCTACCTCGGAACCTATGCCCGCGTCTCCGCCACCGATTCCTGGAACACCACCATCCATGCCGGCGGCTCGTACGCCGCCCACGAGCCGTCGCCCGCGGTGATCGAGGTGGCCCAGCGCGCCCAGGCGCTCTTCGACCTCGACTTCACCACGGTGGACGTGGCGGAGACTCCCGAAGGCCCCATGGTGTTCGAGGTCTCGGCCTTCGGCGGTTTCCGCGGCTTGCAACGCGGTCTCGGACTGGACGCCGCTTCTCTGCTGGCCGATCATGTGGTGGAGCGCATCGGCAAGAGCAAGCGCCTCCGCATCGTGGGGAGAGGACAATGATCGAGATGAGAACCCCTCTCGCCCGGCGCCGGGATCTGTTGGGACTCGCCGCAGCGGTACGCGTGCAGCACCCCATCCGGGCCCGCCGCGATTTCCACTTCGGCGGCCTCTCCGTCCTGGTGGAATCGAACTCCGTCGCCCTGGTGGATGCACTGGTCGCCTACTTCCGGCCTTTCCTGCGCGATTGGACCCAGGCTGTAGGCGAGCCGCGCACCGGCCTCGTGGTGACCGCGTTGGAAGCGGAAACGCCGCGCTTCAACCTGAGCTATCGCGATTGGCCGCGCGATCCGGGGAAGCTGCATCTCAAGGAACGCATCGCCGATCTGGCCGGCGGCCGCGTGGTGCAGAAGGTGCGGACGGGGATGCACTTCCTGGTCGGCGGCAGCATGCGCGTCGCCGTCGGGCCCTGTCTCGCCAACGCCAACCAGGTGATCAACTTCATCGTCACCCAGTACATCGACCACTACTTGCGTCAGGGCTGGCAGCTCTGTCACGCCGCCGGTGTGAGCGCCGGCGGCCGCGGTTTGGCTCTCGCCGGCATCGCCGGCGCCGGCAAGTCCACCCTGGCGCTCCACCTCCTGGGAAAAGGTCTCGCCTTCCTCAGCAACGACCGGGTCCTGGTCCGCGCCGGCAGCGAGGGCGTGCGGCAGGCCGGCGTGCCCAAGTTGCCGCGCATCAATCCCGGCACGGCCATGCATCAGCAGGAACTGCACGGGGTGCTCCCCGCCGCCCGGCGGGCCGAGTTGCAGAAGCTCGAAAGCAATGCGCTCTGGACGCTGGAAGAGAAGTACGACGTCGATCTCGACCTAGCCTTCGGCCCCGGCCGGCTGGCGCGGACCTCCGCTCTGGCGGGTCTC
>DASRJW010000006.1 GCA_035649275.1 Candidatus Krumholzibacteriia bacterium | reverse complement strand
ATGAGGAGCACGAGGAGCGTCGTGCTCACGAGCACTCGAACCATGGAGATCCACCCTTCGTAATTCGCTCGCACCCGAGGGGGCGAGCTTCCCAGCGCAGTTTAGGCAAGGAAGCTGACAGACGAAAGCAGAGGATGCTCTGCAGCATGCAGCGAAGATCCTGTGGCGTTCCAGGCGCTTCGTCGTCTGGAGGCGTTGACGACCTCGCGTGGTACGACTAGCCTTTGCCTGGAATCCACACGGCGTTGGTTGCGACGGAGATTGCGACTCCGCCCGCTCCCGAGAGCGATTTGCCGCCGCGGGCATCGCCAGTGCAATCCATGGGGTACCGAGGTAACCGAGGAGAGAGGCAATGCCCGTGAAGCCGATTCCCGATGGGTACAGCACCGTTACGCCTTATCTGGTCATGCAGGGGGCGTCGCGTGCGCTCGAGTTCTATCGGCAAGCCTTCGCCGCCAAGGAGCGTTTCCGTATGGACGCTCCTGGTGGTGGAATCATGCATGCAGAGATCCAAATTGGTAACTCCGTGGTGATGCTGGCCGACGAGGCGCCCGAGATGGGTTACCGCGGGCCGCAGGCGCTCGGCGGCACACCGGTGAGCATCGTCCTCTACGTCAACGACGTGGACGCGGTGTTCAAGAGCGCCGTCGCCGCCGGCGCCCAGGTGACGCGGCCGCCCAAGAACGAGTTCTACGGCGATCGGATGGCCACCGTCACCGACCCATTCGGCCACGTCTGGTCGATCGCGACGCACGTCGAAGACGTCTCGCCGGAGGAAATGCAGCGGCGCTTCGCAGCGATGCAGAAACCGGGGTCCTGAAGGCGTGCGGATCGCCGTGCTCGGCGCCGGCGGCGTGGGCGGCTACTTCGGCGGTCGCCTCGCCGAGGCAGGCGAAGAGGTGCATTTCATCGCCCGTGGTGCCCATCTGGAGGCCCTGCGCACGACCGGCCTCCAGGTGGAGAGCGTCGCCGGAGACTTCGTGCTGCAACCGGCGCATGCCACCGCGGACCCGGCCTCCGTCGGGGCGGTGGACGCTGTCCTCGTCGCCGTCAAGACCTGGCAGCTGGCCGAGGCGACGCGGACGATGCGGCCCCTCGTGGGCCGCGATACGATCGTCGTCCCGCTCCTGAATGGCGTGGACGCCCCCGACCTCCTGCGCCAGGCGCTCGGCCCCGAGACCGTGCTGGGCGGGCTCTGCCGCATCATCAGCTTCGTCGCTGCGCCGGGGCTCGTCCGCCACACCGGCGTCGCCCCCAGCATCGCCTTCGGCGAGATGGACGGCGCGCGGAGCGCGCGCGTCGAGCGCCTACGCGCCGTCTTCACACGCGCCCGTGGTGTCGCCGTCGAAATCCCTGCCGATATCCGCGTCGCGATGTGGCGCAAATTCCTCTTCATCGCTTCCTGGGGTGGGCTCGCGGCCTTGGCGCGCGCTCCGATCGGCGTGGTGCGGAGCCTCCCCGAAACGCGCCGGCTCCTGCAGGAGTCGCTGCGTGAGATCCACGCGGTGGCCAACGCGGCGGGAATCGCGCTGCCGGCGGCGGCGATCGAGGAAACCCTCGCCTTCATCGACGGACTCCCGGCAGACGGAACCGCCTCGATGCAGCGCGACCTCATGGAAGGCCGAAGGTCGGAGCTGGACGCCCACGATGGCGCCGTGGTGCGGATGGCCGAGCGCTTCGGGATCGAAACCCCGGTGCATGGCTTCATCTACTCGAGCTTGCTGCCAGTCGAACGCCGGGCCCGGAAGGAGATCGCGTTCAGGCTGTGAAGCGGCCGCTGGGCCGAAGGTTCAATGCAAGAGCGTGAGGCGGATGGATTCGCGGTGCGAGCCGGCCTGCAGCTGGCACCAGTAGATGCCGCGTGCCACCGGACGACCTGCGGCATCGATGCCATCCCAGTGCAAGGCATGCATGCCCGGCGGGCAAGTGCCGTCGAGGAGCGTCGCCACGCGACGCCCCATGGCGTCGTAGATGACGACGCGCACCGGACCGGCGAGGGGAACGCTGAAGCGGATGGAGGCGCTGCGGGAGAACGGATTCGGTGTGCTGGGATACAAACGATAAGGAAGAGTGTTCTCCCAGGGTGCCGTCGACGTCGTGCCGCCACCGCTACCGCCGAGGAGCACGTACGCCCAGCCCGCGTTCTTCCCCGCCCGTGACTCGTCCACCGCACCCGAGGCCCAATGCGTGCCGTACGCCCCGTCGAGGAACGGGAGCAGCCAACGGTCGTCGCCGGTCGCCTTCCAACCACTGAACTGCTGCTGCCAGCGCTCCTGCAGCAAGCTCGCGGCGCGGTAGATCCCTTTCTCCCCGATGCTCCAGATGGAAAGGTTGGGGTCGTAGCGCTCCAGGATGCGCGCCGCCATGACCATCCCTTGCAGCGCACCCCAGGGATAGTTGGTGTAGATCGGCGGGATCGCGAAGGCGCCGCCGCGGCGCACGTCGTCCGGGATGGCGCCATCGATGTCGACCCCCTGCAAAGTGGAGCGGGCCGCATTGATGATGCGCGGCCGTGCCGGATCGAATTGCCACCAGAGATCGCCGAATTGTCCCTGCGCTGGCGTGCCCGTCACCCCCTGTACCCAGAGGTTGCGGACCGTGAGCAGCTTGGCGTCGTCGTGCAGATAGGCATACACCGCGGCCAAGCTGCCGAAGGCGTACATGCCCCAGTTGTTCGGACGTTCCTCCACCGCTTCCAACAGGGTGCGGTGGTCGAGCCCGACATAGGTCTCCGCCATCGCGCGCAACCAGGTGTCGAAGGCGGTGGTTCGATAACCCACCAGATCGGCAGCGAGGACGTAGGCGCCGAGCTCGCGCCCCCAAGCGAGAGTGTTGTCGCCGGGATTCCCGAGCGTCGGCAGGTAGTCCAAGGCTTGGACCACCCGGTCGCGGTAGAGCGTGTTCCCGGTGCGGGCGAAGACGATGCCAGCGGCCAGGCAATTGACATTGTTCGGGCTGTCCTGGTTCGCCGGGTTGGGCGGGAAGAAGACCTGGTCTGCCCCCGCGAGCACCTGCACCCAGGCAGTGCCCTGGAGCGGCGCCGTGGCCAGCTCCGCCGCCGAGCTCCACAGACCCGCGGCGACGGGGACGCCGACGAACTGGAAGTAGGCGATGACGTTGCGGTTGGATTGCATGGGGAGCGCCAGGCTGGGGCTGCTGCCCACCGCGTCGCCACCCCAGCCGGAGAAGATCCAGCCCGGGAACGCCTCCGCCATGAGGCCGACCGTGCTGCCTTGGGCGAAACGCCTTCCCGGCGGCGACACCACCACGTGGCCACTGCCCTGGACGGTGACCGCGAGGTCGTAATGCGGCACCGTGCTGAACAGGGCAGCGACGTCGAGGTCGCTCCGCACCAGACAAGACATCGGATTGGAGGCGCCAGAGAGATCCGCGCTCCAACCGGTGAAGTACCATCCCGAGGCGGGCACCGGCTGCAACGACACCAGTTCACCGTCGACATACAGGCCCCCTGGTGGAGAGAGGGCCACGCTTCCCAGACCCGTGGTGGAAAGCGACAGGGTCTGTGCATAGGCAGGCCGCACCTGCACCGCGAGCGCCGCCCAGTCCGCGAGGAGATTGAAGGATCCGGCCAGGGCGCTCGGGGCCCCAGCGCCGGCATGATCGACCAGGGAGAGCGCTGCGCGCGAACCAGCGCTCCCCTGGCTCACTTCGGTTCTCTCGGTCCAACCGCTTCCGGGCACGTGCGTCGCCTCGCGGTGCGCGACGACACCGAAGACGAGCTTGTCGGTTCCCGGATCGGGAATGGCGACGGAGTAGGTGGTGGCGTCGATGCCGCCGTTGCACGCGCCGCCGATGCCGTTGCTGTTCCCCGCCACGAGGGTGCCGAGCGGTTGCACCCGGTCCACGCCGGACCAGCGGCTCACCACCACGACTGCGTTGTCGGCGGCGGCGGCGAGGACGGCCTGCACGACGGTGGCGTCGGTGACCTTGTTCCCCAGGGCCATCCACAGGGAAACGCCGGACTCGCCCCGCCCGGAGCACTGCGAGCCAACCAGGGTCCAGGTGAGATTGAGACCGATGATGGAGTTGACGGTCCGGTGCGGCTTCGTCGTGACCGCCGCCAGGTACAGGTTCGCATCGATGCCGGCGAGTGGAGCCGCCGTCTCGACGAGCGTCGAAGCGGTGGAGCCGCCGGAGGCGATTTCCTCCAGGACGATGTCGCTGGGGGTGGCAGGAGCGGCGTGGAAGGAGGCGGTGACGGTCTTCGCCGCGTTCATGACGATCGTGCTGGGGTTGGCTGTGCTCTGGAGATCGCCGCTCCAACCGTCGAAGGACCAGCCGGGGCCCGGTGTCGCGGTGAGGCTCACCGAGGTTCCCGCCAGATAGTTGGGAGCCGACGGAGAGAGAGCCACCGTCCCGAGGCCGCTCGTCTGCACCGTCAGCGTGTAGCGCGGGATCTCGGTGAACGTCGCCCAGACCGTCTTGTTCGTGTCCATGGTCAGCTGCGCCGGATTGGCACTGCCGCTCAAGTCTCCGGCCCACGACGACATCTGCCAGCCCGGCCCGGGGACCGCCGTCAAGGTCACCACCGTCCCAGTGAGGTAAACACCACCGTCGGGCGAGAGCGTCACCTGACCCGAGCCGAGCGTCTGGGCGGTGAGGGAGTAGGTCTGGCTCGTTTCGATGACGAGCGTCGGTGGATGCGAATCCTCGCGCCGGTCGAAATCGGCCACTCTCTTGACTTCCCCGTCGTCCCGGAGGAGGAAGGAGACGATGCGGTCGCCGCCGTTCTGCTGGGCGACGAAGGAGGTGACATTGAAGGGATAGATCTGCCCGACGGTGGCGATATCGCCGCGGAAGGAGAGGAGGCTCACGGCGGCGGGCCGCGTGTTCCAGGTCACCGTGGTTTCCGTCCACGAGTCCACCGCGACGGAGTAGGTGTACACGGAAGTCGGACTGCCGTTGGACAAACCCTTGCAGTAGAGCTGCAACGTGGCGGAGACCACCGCACCTTGCAACCCACTGAGGTCGAAGCGGATGAGCGTCTCGCGATCGTTGTCCTCGCCGGCGCCGTTCTTGACCCGCAGCATTGTGTCGGCGTCGAAATTGTCGTTCGCCGTGGGCCCGCCGCGGACGTAGGTGTCGTCCGTGGGCACGAGCGTCGTCACCGCGGCTGGGGCGAGCTCCGGCGCCGCGACCCCGAGCGCGCCAACCGTCCAAGCCAAGAACTGACGAAGGACCCGGGCGGCACCCATGGGTGTGGCCTCCGGAGCGGAGAACTGTCTGCAACGGGGGACTATCTAGTAATGATAGGACATTCGTGGGATGAAGAGATTGCAACCACTCGATGCATGTCGTTTTTCGACTGCTCGAGGAGGGTCTGGGGCAAATCGCCCAAGAAAGGGCCGTGCGCGTTGACGCCAGCAAGCCCCAGGGGCTAGGGTTTTCGCGACCCGCTCGGAAGCCTCGACGCCAGCCCAAGGGAGCCGCCCAGCCAGCGGCCTATTCCCCTCCCTGCGTCCCAGCGCCGGGGGGCACTGGGGTCGCGGAGGACCTCGAACCAGGAAGGTGCGATCGTGCCCATCTCGGCTGATTCGCCGTACGTCCGGATCACCGGCATGCGGAAGGCTTTGGTCACCCATCCCCTGTACGCAGAGCTCGATTCCCTGGCTTCCGTCCGCATCTTCGCCAAGCACCATGTTTTCGCCGTGTGGGACTTCATGTCCCTGCTGAAGGCGCTGCAGCGCACCACCACCTGCGTGCAGGTCCCTTGGGTGCCGGTGGGGAACGCCAAGATCCGCCGCTTCATCAACGAAATCGTCGTGGAGGAGGAATCCGATGCCGACGGGCGTCGTGGTTATGCCAGCCACTTCGAACTCTATTGCGCGGCCATGAAGGACTGCGGCGCCGATCTGCGACCGGTGGAGGCCTTCATGGCGGAGCTCCAGGCCTCGGCGCATTGGAGTCGGGCACTAGACGCGGCCAAGGTCCCCGACTTCGTCCGACAGTTCGTGCGGAACACGATGGACGTAGCGCTTTCGGGGAAGCCCCACTGCGTGGCCGCAGCGTTCTTCTACGGTCGCGAGGACATCATCCCCGACATGTTCCGAGCCTTCGTCAACCGCCTGCACGAGGAATCCAGCTCCGAACTCGAGCGCTTCGTCTATTACATCGATCGTCACATCGAGGTGGATGGCGAGAGCCATGGGCCTCTGGCGCGACACATGACCACCATGCTCTGCCAGCGGAACCGCACCTACCACAAGGAAGCTGCCGACGTGGCGCTGCAGTCGCTCCGTTCGCGCATGCAACTCTGGGACGGCGTGCTCGAGGAAATCCAGTCGGCCAAGCGTCGCAGCCGTCGGCGGCGAGCCACGGCCCCGGTGGCGCGGAAGGCACGGCGGCGCGTCCACGGTTAGTCACGGCCTGGGCCACTGCCTGACAACGGCGTTCACTTCCCTCGTCGAGGCAGTGCACCGCTGTCTCGGTCATCCGTACTTGCCTGCCAGCAGCCAAGAACCTATACTGCGCGGCTGCTCACGGATCGAGCCGATCCGAGGACTGCTCGAGGGAGGGGCATGGCGACGACGCAGTTGCCCGTGCTGGGTGGGCATCCGGAACGTTTCGGGGCCACCGTGCGCACCGACCGCTGGTGGGTGGCGCCGGCAGCCACGGTGTTCGTCCTCTTCGGTTTCGTGGTCTATGCCACGTGGGCAGCCTTTCAGGCACAGCACTATTATGCGGCGCCGTACTTGAGTCCCTTCTACTCGCCGCTCCTCTTCACCAACACGTCGGCCGCGGGCTCGGCACCGGTGTGGCATGCCTTGTTCGGCGAGTGGCCTACCTGGTGGCCGGCCGCCTTGCCGTCGTCGCCGGCTTTCTTGATCCTCATTTTCCCCGGCTTGTTCCGCTTCACCTGCTATTACTACCGCAAGGCGTACTACCGCTCCTTCGCCGCCTCGCCGCCGGCTTGCGCCGTCGTGCCTCTGGGCAAGACCTCCCGCCCCTACAAGGGCGAGACCGGGCTTTTGGTCTTCCAGAACCTGCATCGCTACGCGCTGTACTTCGCCCTACCCTACGTCCCGATCCTCTTCGCCGACGCCATTGCCTCCTTCCTCTTCGAGGGCAGGTTCGGCATCGGAGTGGGAAGCCTCGTGCTCACCGTCAATGCCTGCCTCCTCGCCGGTTACACCTTTGGCTGCCATTCGTTCCGGCATCTCATCGGCGGGCACGACGACTGCATGTCATGCGGGCGGGCGACGCCGCGGTACCGCTTCTGGAAGTTCGCCAGCTGGTTCAACGCCCGCCACATGCGCTTCGCCTGGTTCAGTCTCTTCTGGGTCGCCTTCACCGATGTGTACGTCCGCCTCGTTTCCATGGGCATCTGGCACGACTTCAACACCTGGCACTGAGGAATTCGATGCTGCAAGCCTCCGAGATCCAAACCATCGAGCACGATGTCGTCGTCATCGGCGCGGGCGGCGCCGGCCTGCGCGCGGCGATCGAGTGCAGCGCGCAGGGCCTACGCACCGGTGTGGTCTGCAAGAGCCTGCTGGGCAAGGCCCACACGGTGATGGCAGAGGGCGGGATCGCCGCGGCACTGGCCAACGTCGATCGGCGTGACAGCTGGAAGATCCACTTCCGGGACACGATGCGCGGCGGGAAATTCCTCAACGTCTGGCGCATGGCGGAGCTCCACGCCCAACAGGCTCCCGACCGGGTGCGCGAGCTGGAGGAGTGGGGTGCGGTGTTCGACCGCACCAAGGAAGGTCTCATCAGCCAGCGCAACTTCGGTGGCCACCGCTTTCCGCGGCTCGCCCACGTGGGCGACCGCACCGGGCTCGAGATGATTCGCACCCTGCAGGATCACGGCGTGCACCAGGGAATCCAGGTGCACATGGAGTGCACCGCCCTCGAGCTCCTCCAAGACGGCGGGCGCATCGCTGGTGTCGCCGCCTACTGGCGCGACACGGGCCGGCTCGTGCTGTTCCGGGCCCCGGCGGTGATCCTGGCTACGGGGGGCGCCGGCAAGGCCTGGACCGTCACCAGCAACTCCTGGGAATACACCGGCGACGGTTTCGCCATGGCCTACGAAGCAGGCGCCGAGCTCATGGACATGGAATTTACCCAGTTCCATCCCACCGGCATGGTGTGGCCGCCCTCGGTGCGCGGCATCCTGGTGACGGAGGGCGTGCGCGGCGATGGCGGCGTGCTGCTCAACAGCCAGGGCGAGCGTTTCATGTTCCACTATGTTCCCGAGAAGTTCGCCGCCGAGACCGCCAGCACCATCGAGGAAACCGAGCGCTGGGTGCGGGGCGAGGAAGGGGCGCGCCGCCCTCCCGAGCTGCTCACCCGCGACGTCGTGGCGCGCTCCATCCGGGCGGAGATCAAGGCGGGCCGGGGCTCGCCGCACGGCGGCGTCTACCTGGACATCGCCTCGCGCCGGCCGCCGGAGTTCATCAAGCGCAAGCTGCCGTCCATGTACCACCAGTTCCTGGAGCTGGCGGAGGTGGACATCACCAAGGAGCCGATGGAGGTCGGTCCGACGCTGCACTATTTCATGGGCGGAATCCGCGTCGATGCCGACACGCAGCAAACCCGCGTCCCCGGCCTGTTCGCCTGCGGCGAGTGTGCCGCGGGCATGCACGGAGCCAATCGCCTGGGCGGGAACTCGCTGTCGGACCTGCTGGTGTTCGGGCGCCTGGCCGGTGTCGGCGCCAGCGAGTACGTGCGCTCCCTCGCCGCCAGGCCCACGCCTGCGGCCGAGCAGATCCAGGCGGCGTTTCGACGGGCCACGGAGGTGCTCCGCCGGGAATCGGGGGCCAATCCCTACCTGCTGCACGAGGCGCTGCAGGAGGTCATGGGGAAATACGTCGGCATCGTGCGTATCGAGGAAGAGCTCGTCCAAGGGATCGAGGAACTGGCCGATCTGCAGAAGCAAGCCGAGACCGTGAAGGCCGCCGGGTCGAGCCAGTACAACCCGGGCTGGCACGAGGCGCTCTCGGTACGCTCGCTTCTCATCTCTTCGGAAGCCGTGGCACGGTCGGCTCTCATGCGCGAGGAGAGTCGCGGGGCGCACACGCGCCTCGACTTCGAGGCCGAGCGGGACGAGTGGGTTCGTTACCATGTCGTCGCCCGCAAGCGAGGCGACGGCAAGATGGAAGTCGTGAAGGTGGCGCAGACCGAACCCTCGGCGGAGCTTCACGCCATCGCGCACGCCAAGATCGAGGATCTGGTCAGCGGCCTGGTGGCCACCGAGACCCCCGGGAGCAGCCATGCCTAAGCGCCACTTCCGCATCTGGCGGGGCAATTCTCAAGGCGGAGACTTCGAGACCTACGAGGTCGAGGTCGATCCCGGGATGGTGTTCCTCGACGTCCTGCACCGGATCCAGGCGCGCCAGGCGAGTGACCTGGCGATCCGCTGGAACTGCAAGGCCGGCAAGTGTGGCTCGTGCAGCATGGAGATCGCCGGCAAGCCGCGACTCGCCTGCATGACGCGGATGAACGTCTTCGCCGCCGACGAGGTCGTCACGGCGCAACCCTTGAAAGCCTTCCCGGTCCTCAAGGATCTGGTCACGGACGTCTCGTGGAACTACGAACAGAACAAGCGCATTCCAGCCTTCAAGCCGCGGCAGCGCGATGCGGACGGACAGCATCGCATGTACCAGGCCGATGTCGATCGGGTGCAGGAGTTCCGCAAGTGCATCGAATGCTTCCTCTGCCAGGACGTCTGCCACGTCCTTCGCGATCGTTCGGGCAAGCAGAAGTTCGTCGGACCGCGCTTCATGATCCGCCTCGCCAGCCTGGAAATGCACCCGCTGGACACGCGGGACCGGATCCCCGCCGTCAAGGACCAGTTCGGTTCGGGGATGTGCAACATCACCAAGTGCTGCACCGATGTCTGCCCCGAGCACATCAATATCACCGACAACGGCATCATCCCGCTCAAGGAGCGGGTCGTCGATCGCTATTACGACCCGGTGCTGAAGCTGCGGCGCAAGCTGTTCGGCAACGGTGCAGGGAAGCGGTCGCAGGAGTAGTCGCTAGGGGTGAGCCCGCGGTGACCGACCCCCTCTGGAGACTGAAGACCCTCTCGCAGGCTGCGATCCCGGAAGCCATCCGCAGGGCCGAGCACTACCGGCTCCTCAACGACCCCGAGCAAGCCGAGAGCATCTGCCTCGACGTCCTCGAGAGCGATCCCGAGAACCAGCAAGCCCTGGTGGTGCTGATCCTGGCCATGACGGATCAGTTCGGCCGCCAGGGCGCTGCCGACCAGAAGGCCCACGAGTATTTGACGAAGGTGCAGGATCCGTATCAGCGCGCTTACTACGCCGGCCTCATCTGCGAGCGGCGCGGCCGGGCGCTGCTCGGCGGCGTCTCCCATCCTTTCGCCTATGAGCCCTTCCACCAAGCGATGGAATGGTACGAGAAGGCAGAAAAGCTCCGCCCCGCTGGCAACGACGAAGCCATCCTGCGCTGGAACAGCTGCCTCCGCACGATCCGCCGCCACGGCCTGAGTCCCGCTGCCGAGGAAGGCGAACAGCCGCTCGAATGAATCGCTTCGTCTTGGGGCTGCGGCCTGGAGGAGTCCTGAAACGCCATCGATTCCTCCTCGTGTCGGTCCTCGTCCTCTCGTGCAAGCTCGTCCTGGTGTGGAGCGGTTTCTCCGAGACCGCGATCATTCAGGACGACGCCTACTACTATTTCACGATTGCACGAAATATCGCGCTCGGTGCGGGCCCCACATTCGACGGTGTCGCGCCCACCAATGGCTTCCATCCACTCTGGCTGCTGTTCCTGGTGCCGTTGTTCTGGATGGCGCCGACATCGATGTGGAGTCCGATCCGTGTGGCGCTGTCGCTCAACGTCCTGTTCGACGCGCTGTCCGGTCTGCTTCTGTTTCGCCTGCTCGACCGATGGGTCGACCGGAGGGCGGCTTGGCTGGGGGCCCTGATCTGGCTGTGCGCCCCCACGAACGCGGCGATGGCGTTTTTCGGTATGGAAGGGTCGCTCGTCGCGCTCCTTCTTCTCGCCTTCCTCCAGGTGAATCTGGATCGACAATGGATGCAGCGAGCGCCGAAACAACACGCTGCTGCCACGGGCTTTCTTTGGGGGATGTGCGGGCTGGCGAGGACGGATCAGATCCTTCTCTGTGCTTGTGTCCTGATCGCCGTCGTCCTGCGACTTCCGGCGCGGTGGGGACAGCGCCTGCGCCGGTTGGTGCTCGTGGGCTCGACGGCGGCGATCGTGCTCACGCCTTGGTTCGCTTGGAACCAAAGAACGTTCGGCACCCTCGAGCAGGTCTCCGGACGAATCAAGCGCCACTCGTCCGTGTTGTGGGGTGCACTGCCTCATGATGGATCGAGCCCGAACGCGGCCATCAAGACCGCGGTGACGCGCCTCTTCGCCCCCGTCGTCGTAGTGTTACGGTCGCTGTCTGTCGACTACGAGATGAAGGCTCGCTGGACGCCGTGGCTCTTGGCCCTCTGGCTGGTTCCGGGATCGTGGTTGGCGGCTCTGGGGGCGCGGCGGCTGCAGGCGCGCGGGGCGACCGACTTGCTGTCTGTCGGAGTGGTCTACATTCTGGCTCATGTCGTCGTGTACGGTGTCGTCCTTGGATTCTATGCGCCGTGGTATGCAGCGCCGGTTTCCGCTCTCTCTGCGATGTTCGTCGGTGCTGGTGTGACCTCCGGTTTCCGTTCGGTTCGAGGCAACAGGCTCCTCGTGACTTTGCTGCCCCTTCTCGGCGTCCAGATCGGGCTGGTGCTCATCAACGTCCAGGCCCAACCGCACCACCGTCGAGGGGCCGAGTACCGCTGGCGCGCGCAGTTCGATCATGCTCTCGAGCTCTTCCCCAAGGGCTTGCGGATCGGCCTCTTCGATGCAGGAGCAGCTGGATATGTCGCCGGCTGGTACCCTCTCATCACGGTGGTGAACCTCGATGGGATGGTGAACAATGCCGCCGTTGCAGCGATCGACGCCGGCCGCTATCCCGAGTACTTGATCGAACACGTCGATCTCTTCCTGCAGTCGCCCCGTCGGCTCAGAATGTTCCTCGATGACGAGGAGTTTGAGCGTTGCATGAGGATTCTCGAATTGCGCCAGGTTCCTACACCACTCCCCAGCCACGATGGCGAGGTGCAGAACTCGAGTCCGCCGGTAGAACGCTTGAAGTAGCCCATCCGAGAATCGGATTCCTCATCTCGATCCAAGCCGGATCTGTTTCCCTTGACGTGACGCTCTGCAGCAGAATAGAAAGAGATGAGTTCCCGTTGAGGTCCGGCCTCCCCCGGCCACAGGCTTGGAGGCTTCGATGCCCAGGCTCCGCGTCTGTATGGGACATCCCATCCGCGGCGGCAGGCTCTTCATCATTCCCTTCATCGTGCTCACCCTGCAGCCCAAAGCGCTGGGTGCGCTTCCGCTCGAGGGCTACCTCACCGAAACGAGCCTGCGGAATGGAGACACGCTGGAGCTGCACGTTCGCAGCGAGCACGCGACGTACCACCTGAGCGTGCTGCAACAGCGGGCGAGGCTCATGAAGATCGGGGACTTGGGTGAATGGCCCGGCCATCATTGGAGCATCCCCGACAGCGCCTGGTTGGGGTGCAACTGGCCAGTGACCAACCGAGTGATCGTTCCTGAATCCTGGCGGCCCGGCGCCTACCTGGCACACCTCGTGGCGGGAACTGATTCGACGCGTATCCCCTTCGCCGTGCGGGCTCGGATTCCGGGAAGTGTCGCCCCCATTCTCGTGCAGCTGTCGACGAACACCTGGCAGGCATACAACCGCTACGGCGGCAAGAGCCTCTACGGCGCCTATGAAGCCGGCCTCAGCGGACGGGCCACCCACGTTTCCTTCCAGCGCCCCTTCAAGGGCCCGTACGGCGATACTGAGTACGCTCTCCTCTGGGACTACCCGTTCATCTCCTTCTTGGAAACCGAGGGGTATCTGTACGAGGTCTGCACGAATCTCGACGTACATCGCGAGCCCGGCCTTCTCGATTCCTATCGGCTGTTCTTGAGCGTCGGACACGATGAGTACTACAGCAAAGAGATGTTCGACGAACTCGAGCGTTATGCGAACTCCGGCGGGAGCTTGGCTTTTTTCTCGGCCAACACCTTGTGGTGGCAGGTGCGCTACGAGGATGCGGGACAAACCATGGTGTGCTTCAAGAGTGCCAAGCTGGATCCGCTGCTGCACGTGGACGACGCACGCGTGACGGTCAACTGGCACGCCAGGCCCGTTCTGCGTCCTCCAGCGGCACTCATGGGCGTCTATTACAACGGCAGCATGGGCATTCCTGTAGGTCCCTACAAAGTGTACGACCCTGGCCACTGGACCTACGAGGGGGTCCAGGTCTCGGCCGGTCAAGAATTCGGCTACCCTATGGTGGGGTTCGAGGTGGATGCCCGAACCAGCAACAGTCCGGCGAACCTCGAGGTGATCGCCCGCAACGAGCTCCCGGACTCGGACAATGGGGGCGTCCTACGGACCGCCGAGATGGTCTACCATGAACTGTCTGGCGGCGGAGCGGTTTTTGCATGTGGCACCGTGAACTACGTGCAGGGCATCGTCCCCTACTACAATCCTCGGACGGGTCTCATCGGACAAGCCGATCCCATAGCCCGCACTGTGACCAACAATGTCCTGCGCCGCTTGTCGACGGGAGCGACCCCCGACGCCCGCCTCCGGAATGTCCCGGCCTCCTTCCGCGTCGTCTATTCTGGCGGGGATCGGTTTCTTGAAGTCACCGCTCCCACGCCAGGTATCGTGTTCGTTTACGACATCCGCGGCCGTCGCGTCGTCGAATTCGCTCCCGTTGCCGGAGAGACCACACGATACGAGCTGTGCCCGAACTGTGTGGCATCTGGAATCTACTTCGCCACCTTCCGAGGGACAGATGCAGGCGGTCGCTCCGACGCGCAACGCCTCTGCATACTCAAGTGACGAACCGTTTCGTACGCCGACGGGAGATGTCTGAGAGGCGGGAGGCGCCGATGAGTGCGCGTAGGAGCCGGAGCGCAGGAGTTTGTGCCGTCAGATGAAACCCAGGAATGCCAGCAGGTCGGCGCGCTGCTCGGGAGAGAGACGCGAGAAGGCCTCGCGCGCCTGCGCGCCCTCGCCGTCATGGGCCATGATGGCGTCCAAGATGGTCGCCGCGCGGCCGTCATGCAAGTACGGCGCGCTGGCCCGCAGTCCCCACAAAGGTGCGGTGCGCATCTCGCGTGCGCTGGCCTCACCCTGCTCGATGCCGTCAGCGAGCCCGCCCATGTCGTGCAGCAACAGATCGGTGAACGGGTGGAAGCGCCGGCGCGACAGCGCCCGAACGTCCGGCACCCTGCGGGTCACCAAGGCCGGCTGATGGCACCGGGCGCAACCGACTTGCACGAACTGGCGGGCGCCACGGAACACGGCCCGCGTGGCCGCCCCCGCAACGGGCGGCGGGGCCAGCAGGCGCATGAAGTCGGTGAAGGCCTCGACGCCGTCGCTGATCCCATTCCCGTCCAGGTCCTCGTTATCGATTTCCGGCGCGGGGATATCGTCGTCGCACACGGCGGCGTTCCCCTGCGGCGCGTTCTCGTCCGGGAACAGGTTGTTGGTGATGCCCATCTCGTTCACGTAGGCATCCCCGGAGAATGCGAACAGCGACGCCACCTGCGACTTCCAGCCGAAGCGACCGATTGCAGGCTCCTGCGTGTCGGGGCTGATGACGACGTTCAGCCGGCCGGAGATGCCGTCGTGGTTGGCGTCACCGGGGTCGGCGAGCAACCGCAACAGTCGCTCGGAAACTTCGTCGAGTAGACCCAGGCCGAACAACGGTGTCGTTTGCCGTTGGGCTACGACGTCGGCGGCTGCGGGTATGACCTCCGGGGGCTGCGTGCAATCGCCGTTCGTGATCCCCTGGACCTGCTGGAGCGAACCTCCGAGCAGCGTCAGTGGATCGAACCGGCCGTCGGGGCCGCGCGTGCCGAAGCGTGTTTCGACGACGGTGCCGCCGCCGCCGGTCGCGCCCTGCTGGTGGCATTCGACGCAGCTCGGCGCGTTGAACACGGGGCCCAGGCCATCGGCGGGCGTCTCGACTTCCTCGAACTCCTCTTTGCCGGCTTCGAAACGCGCCAGCAGCTCGGTGGAGAGGCCGGGCAGCGGGTCGCCGAAGCTCGTGGACGCCGCTTCCACCACGGCATTCTCGCAGGCCGCGATCAGGGACGCATCATCGGTTGGAATCGATTCGAAGTCCGAACTGTCGCCAGCGGGGGAAAATTCGTCAATGAGGCATCCTGCGCACAACACTGCCCCGATGACCGCGCTGCAAAACAGGATGCGAGCCATGCCGCTCTCCTTCGCGGTCCTTCGTCCTACAGAATCCCCGCACGATCCATGCCACGCTGTCTTGTTCGCATGCGTCGCGCCGCCATTCGGGTCGCGGCGGCTGGCGGCCCCGCGCGCCGTCCACTTGCCCTGCGTCCCCCTGGAGGCCGTTGTGAAGAGAACTGCGTGCGCAAGGCATGACTCAGGTGTCGGCAGCACGCGCGGGCCGCATGGAAAATCGACTTCGCAGCGGAGATCGCGTCACCAGGCCTATGTCGTCTGCCGCGTGTGCCTCAGTGACCCCGCCTGGCCGCCGACAGTCTCGCAACTTGACACGCAGCGTTCGCGGGTCGCACGTGACGTGAGGCGGTTGCGCGTTCTGGAAAAGGCGAAGCTCCAGCGCCGGCCTCGGCGCCTAGGGAGCCGAGTCCGAGACAGCGGCTGGCGGTGCCTACGGGCCGGTGTCGACAGCTCCCAAGGAGCCGAATGAAAACCGATAGCTGAAGCGCTGGCCGTCGATATCGAGGCGGGCGAATGGGGCAATTAGAGTCCTTCGATCAGCCAAGCATTGTAATCGAAGTTCATCAGGCCGAAGGCCAGGTAGTGGCCGTCGCGGGAGGGTCTGGGGTCGAAGCACCACTGAGGGCCCTCATGAAGAACGCGCACATGGCCCTGCAGATCGAACCGGAGCAGCGCGTACTTCCAAGGCCCAGAGGGCACCACCGTCACGAAGAGCGCCTCTCCTCCCGCAGACCAGGCCACGGACTGGAAGAAACCCTTCTGCTCGACGGGGATCTCCCTCACCTCACCGTGAAGAATCGCCAGGACCCGGATGCGGCCGTTCGTCTCCACCACGGCAATCCTGGTACCATCAGGTGAGACGGCCCAGTTCGACCTCCCTGGCACCACGTCGATCGTGATCAGTTCGTTCATCTTCCCGCCATCCGTCTCCAACGACCAGAAAGTGACGCGGTCTTTCCAAACCCGTTGCACAGGTCCGAGCACGCATGCCGGCGAGCTCCAGGGGCATCGAACCACATCAGCACCCTCGGGCAGTTTCTCGACCCATGTCTCGGTGGGTCCGCTGGGCAGGCGAAAACGGAAGAGCGAGCCCCTACTGCAAGAAAGAACGGAAGCCCCATCCGGGCTGAGGCAGTCCGCCCCTTCCAAGGGCAGCACTTCGGGCGTGACGCTTTCGATATCCTGGATGAAAACGCGATGGGTGCCCGTTCGGGTGGAGGTGAACAGCACCCTTCTGCTGTCGGAAGTCCAGCCCACTGGCCGATCGGAGGCGTTATCAAGGGTCAGACGCCTGGGACTGGCCAGACTTCCGTCCGCGGCGATTGGGCCGAAGTAGACATCGTGCTGCCCCAGCTTCTTCAGGAAGACCAGGCGCCTGCCGTCCTGGCTCGCCGAGAGAGCAGCGGCGAAGTATCCCTCGATCTCAGTGATCTTGTGGGGATCGCCCTTCGGCTTCCCGGTTCCTCGTTCGAGCGCCAGCTGCCACAGCGTCGCTCGTGCTAGCAACGAATCCTGGTTGAGATAGTAGAAGAGACGCCAGTCGGACGTGCAGGCGAGTTGTGCGCTCGTGCCATACTTGTATTGTAAACCTTTGTCGGAAAGAACCGTCATACCGTCACGCCCCTGCGTGTCGACGTTCTCGATCGCCGGTAAACTGTCGCTTCCAACAGGGAATTTCACGAAGGCGATGCGCTTCCCGTCGGGGAGCCACACGGGCAGACCCACTTGTCTCTTCGCACCGACATTGACGATCCGATGCGGATTCTCCCCGTCGGCTCCCATCAACCAGATCTCCGATGGGTTTTTGCAGAACGCAATCTGGGACCCATCGGGCGACACACAGCCACCATCGGTATCGAGGAGTTTGTTCGTCGATCCGCTCAGAATGTGGATCACGTAGGTTCCACGGTCCGTCGTCGCCAGCAAACTCATTCCGTCCGGGAACCAAGCGAGAAGCACAACAGAAAACTCCTCGGAAGAAAGCTGTTTCACCTCGCCTGTCTCGATAGCGCGGACAAAAAGTCCCGTCTTGTCTCCGAAGGCGAGGAACTTGCCATCCGGTGACAAGGCAGCATTCTCCACCCAGTTTTCGGCGGCATTCTGGGTCAGCTGGCGAAGTTTCACCTCTCGCGGTGCCTTGGCGGCGTGGGATCCGAACCAACCACGACGAAGGCCGGCGGTGACCGTCGTGACGACTGCGACGAGCAGGATCGCGGCGACCGACGAGAGCCATCTCCTGCTCCGCATCCCATTCCTGGCCTGCCTCTGCAGGTCCTCCAGGGAAGGAGACGAGCCGGAGTCCAGGTCCCGGGCGAGGCGCCTCAAGTCCACAACCAAGTCGTCCATGTCTTGGTAGCGTTCTTCCGGACGCCGAGCCAGCGCCTTCTCGACGATACGATGCAGATCGAAAGGCACTTTGGGCACGACCTCGTGCACGGGCCTCGGCTGGCTCCTCTGGATCTCGCGGGCGATGTCGGCTGCGTGGGCTCCCGTAAAAGGCCGCCGTCCCGTTGTCATCTCGTAGAGCACGGTTCCGAAGGAGAAGATGTCGCTCCGGGCATCGAGCTTGTCGCCCCGCACTTGCTCCGGCGACATGTACGGCACGGTGCCCGCGATCGGGGTCGTCTCGCCCGGCAGCCCTTCGGCGGCCGTTGACGCCGACGACGGAGAGGTCGAGTCCGGCGGCGCGAAGAGAGTCGCGAGCCCGAAGTCGACGATTTTGAGTTCGCCCTCGGGCGTGACGAGGATGTTCGCGGGTTTGAGATCCCTGTGGATGAGGCCCTTGCGATGCGCGCGGGCGAGCCCTTGCGCCACCTGCAGGCCCCATTCCGCCACCTTGTCCGGCGGCAGAGGCTGCCCGTGCAGCATGCGGCGCAGCGGCTGGCCCGCGACGTACTCCATGACGATGAAGTCGAGGTCACGTTCGCGCCCGAGCTCATGAACCTGGACGATGTTGCCGTGGCTAACGGAGGCGGCCAGGCGCGCCTCCTCGAGGAACATGCGTCGGCGGTCCTCGTCGAGGGTCAGGTCAGCAGGCAGCACCTTGATGGCGACGGTGCGGTTGAGGACGGTGTCCTCGGCCTTCCAGACCACACCCATCCCGCCCTCGCCAATTTTCTCGACGAGCCGGTAGTGGGACAGCATCTGGCCGCTCTCGGCACTCATGGGACCTCCGCTCGAGTGGCACAGGCATGCTGTAGCGAGAGCTTAGACCCGAGGTCTGGCGGGGCTCAACAGGCGTGCGTTGGAGTGTGGCGGATACTCATCGCATGAACTGGCTTGTGCCGTGCATAGGGCACTGACATTCCTAGGGGAAATCCCGATGCGGATACGCGAACGGACGCGGGAGACCCATCTGGCCTCACTCCTCGCGTTCGTTCCCCGGGCGGACGTCGTTCCAGAGCCGGATGACGGGTTCGTCCTTGCCGTGCTCGTAGCCGAGGATGCTCAGCGTCGTGGTGCCGAGGAGAAAGCAGCGCCCCAGGGCGGCGTCGAGCCCCAACCAGCGCGCGGCCAGGACACGCAGGAAATGACCGCTGGAGAAGAGCACCACGTCGCCGTCGAGGGACCGCAGCCTGGCGACGACCCGGTCCGCCCGAGCCGCGATGGCGGGCACCGATTCGCCGCCCGGACAACCATCGCGGAAGAGCTGCCATCCAGGGTGCTTCGCGCGGATGTCAGCAGTCGTGCGGCCTTCGTATTCGCCGTAGTCCCATTCCACCAGGTCGGGGTCGACTTCGGCCCGGGAGCCGAAGCCCGCTAACTCGCAGGTCCGACGCGCCCGCACCAGAGGACTGGTGAGGACGTGAGGGAAATTGCGCCTTTGGAGCTGCCGGCCGAGGCGGTAGGCGTCGCGCTCGCCGGTCGCGGTCAACGGGATGTCGGTGAGGCCTGTGTGCTGCCGTGTAGCTGTCCACGCCGTCTCTCCATGGCGGACCAGGTGAATCTCCGGGAGGGTAACGTGCATCGCGGACTCCAGGCGTGCCTTTCACTCCAACCTGTGGTGAACGGTTGCGGGCCCGGGGGAAGTCCCCACCGGAGGGCACGGCCTGGTGCAGCCTCCCCCGCGCGTTTCATTGTATCTGTTGGCCGCGGGTTCCATCGCCTCGCCAAGCGAGGCCCCCCGGCCCCTGTGGACATCGGCCAGAGCCTCAGGAATAATCGTGCCCTTACTCCGACGGCAACCTGGCGGCGTCGAACAGGAGGATCCGTGCGTCTCGTGCTCCGACCGGCCGTGCTCCTGGCGCTCCTCGCCGCCCTCGCCTCCGCGACGTTCGCAGAGACGGGTCCCCCGGCCGTTCTCGACGCGAGCGGTCTGCAACTGGCCCTGGAGAAGCTGACCGTCGTCGGCTCGGCGCTCTACGTGGCCGCGCATCCCGATGACGAGAACACGGCCATGCTCACTTGGCTCGAGAACGAGAAGCTGGTCCGCGCCGGCTATCTGTCCCTCACGCGCGGCGACGGCGGACAGAACCTGATCGGTGACGAGCAAGGTGATCTCCTGGGCGTGATCCGCACCCAGGAGCTCCTCGCCGCGCGCCGGATCGATGGCGCCGAACAATTCTTCACCCGCGCGGTGGATTTCGGCTACTCCAAGGGACCCGACGAGACGCTCGAGACGTGGGGTCATGACGCTGTTCTCGGCGACGTCGTGCGCGTCATTCGAACTTTCCAGCCCGACGTCATCGTGATGCGGTTCCCGACCACGGGAGAGGGCCGCCATGGTCATCACACCGCTTCGGCGCTTCTTGCGGTCGAGGCCTTCGAGGCAGCCGGCGATCCAAAGCGCTACCCGGAGCAACTCGAGACGCTCGGACCCTGGAAGGCGAAGCGGCTGTTCTGGAACTACTTCAGCTGGGCCGCGCCGCCCTCGGGCGACAACGCCAAGGAATTCCTCACCGTCGACCTCGGCGCTTACAACGCGCTCCTCGGGCGCTCCTATACGGAGCTCGCCGGCGAGAGCCGGAGCATGCACAAGAGCCAGGGATTCGGCTCGGCCGAGCGCCGCGGCATGTCCCTCAACTATTTCAAGCTCATTGCCGGCGAACCGGCGACGGTCGACCTCTTTTCGGGCATCGATCTGTCGTGGAATCGGATCCCCGGCGGAGCGCAAGTGGGCAAGATCCTGCAGACCGTCCTTCGCGATCACGATCCTAGCAAGCCTACAGCCAGCCTACCCGGCCTCCTCAAAGCGCGCGCCGCGCTGACGCGCCTGCTAGCGCCGGCACCGGAAGCACACCGCCCGATCCTCCAGCACAAATCTCGCGAGCTCGAAGACGTGATCCGCTCCTGCGCCGGCCTCTGGCTCGAAGCAGTGGCCACGCAGAACACCCTCTCGCCCGGGGATTCGCTCCGTGTCGATGTCACGGCGCTCAACCGCTCGGGCGCCGCGCTCCGCCTGACCGGGTTACGGTCGGAAACGCCCGGTCTGGGGAGCTCGACCGACACACTCCTCGCCGAGAATCGGCCGGTGACTCTCTCGCTCCGTACCACGGTGCCGGCGAGCCTTGATTGGCACAGCACGCAGCCCTACTGGCTGCGGGAACCGGTGGAAGGCGGTCTGCATCACGTCGCGGATCCGGCGCGCATCGGAACCCCGGAAAATGACAGCGCGCTACGCGTCACCGCCACCGTAACGATTGCGGGGCAGTCGATCGACTACTCGCTCCCGGTCCTGTATCGCTGGGTGGATCGAGTCCGCGGCGAGCTCTACCGGCCCGTGGCGATTGCTCCCGAGCTGACGCTGGCCCTCGACGAACAGGTCTATCTCTTCCCCGCCGACTCGCCGAGGCCGGTGCGCCTGCGGCTCGAGGTCCGCCGCCCCGTGCGCGGCGAGGCGCGACTCCGGCTTCCCCCTGGTTGGCGCTCCGAACCGAGCCAGCATGAGCTCGAACTGACTCCGGGCGAAAGCCGCGAAGTTGTCTTCCAAGTGACCCCGGGCTCGGCGGGAAGCCCGCTCCACGCCGAGTTCGTCGCCGGAGATCGCACTTTCTCTCGCGGCATGATCGTGATCGATCATCCTCACATTCCCATCCAGACCCTCTTCCCCGAAGCCAGCGCTCGGGTGCTGCGGCTCGCGCTCGCGAAGAAGGGCGAGTCGATCGGCTACGTCATGGGGTCCGGGGACGCCGTTCCCGCCGCGCTCTCGCAGGCCGGCTACCAGGTGACGCCCCTCGCGGACGAGGATCTGGCTGCCGGGAATCTCTCCCGCTACGACGCCATCGTCACGGGGGTCCGCGCCTACAACGCCCGCGATGCGCTCAAGCAGAATGCCCGCCGACTTCTCGACTACGTGGAAGCAGGCGGGACGTTGATCGTGCAGTACAACACGGCGGACCAGACTCTGCAGCGGGACTTCGCACCCTACGCTCTCGAGCTCGGGCGCGACCGGGTGACCGTGGAGGCCGCACCGATCGAGTGGCTCGATCCCGCCAGTCCGCTTCTCAGCACACCCAACCGCATCACCGAAGGCGATTTCGACGGCTGGGTACAGGAGCGCGGGCTCTACTTCGCCTCGAAGTGGGGACCGGAGTATCGCACCGTGCTCGCCTCGGCCGACCCGGGCGAGAAGCCGGCGGCGGGCGGTCTCCTGTGGGCTCGCTACGGCAAAGGGATCTTCATCTATACCGGCTACGCCTTCTTCAGGCAGCTCCCCGCGGGTGTCCCGGGCGCCTACCGGCTCTTCGTGAACCTGGTGTCGGCGCGCGGATGACGGAGAAGGAACGGACATCCGCCGGCGAAGAGCCGCCGCCGATTGGCCGGAGCTGGAATCGTCTCTATGCGGCCGTTCTCGTGAACCTAGCGCTGCTCATCCTGCTCTTCTACGCCTTCACGAAGGCCTTCTCGTGAGAGCCTTCGACTGGCTCGTGCTCGCCGCCTCTCTCGTCTTCATCGTCGTTTACGGGGTCTGGAAAGGACGCCGGAACCGCGACCTCCAGGGCTACATCCTCGGCGACCGCAGCATGCGCTGGTACACGGTCGCCTTCTCCATCATGGCGACCCAGGCGAGTGCAATCACCTTTCTCTCCACGCCCGGTCAGGCCTACGTGGACGGCATGCGCTTCGTGCAGTTCTATTTCGGCCTACCGCTCGCCATGATCGTCCTGTCGGTGACGGCCGTCCCACTCTACCGCAAGCTCAACGTCTATACCGCCTACGAATTCCTCGAGCGGCGTTTCGACGTCAAGGTGCGCAGCCTCGCCGCCCTCCTCTTCCTCGTGCAGCGCGGCCTCGGCTGCGCCCTCACCATCTACGCACCCGCTGTCGTCCTCTCCGTGCTCCTGGGTTGGAACCTCTACATCACCAATCTGGTCATCGGCGTGCTGGTGGTCATCTACACCGCTTCCGGCGGCACCAAGGCCGTGGCCCACACCAATTTCTGGCAGATGGTCATCATGCTGGGTGGCATGCTGACGACGCTCCTCATCGCGGTGTCGCTCTTTCCCGAGAACGTGTCCTTCAGCGATGCCATCCACGTCGCCGGCCGCATGGGACGCCTGAATGCCGTCGACTTCTCCTTCGACTGGAACAACCGCTACACTTTCTGGTCGGGCCTCATCGGCGGCTTCTTCCTCGCCCTCTCCTATTTCGGCACCGATCAGTCGCAAGTGGGGCGCTATCTCGCCGGGCAGTCCGTGGCCCAGAGCCGACTCGGTCTGCTTTTCAATGGCATGGTGAAGGTGCCGATGCAGTTCGTCATCCTCTTCATCGGCGTCACAGTCTTCGTCGTGCATCAGTTTCACGAAACGCCGATCTACTTCAATCCCGTGGAAGCGCGGCGGGTCGAGGCAAGCGCCCTCGGGGGCGAGTTCCAGGCCTTGCAGAGGGAATATGACGCCCTGACGGAGCAGAAGCGCGCCGAGATCCAGGCGTATCTCGAGGCGCGCCACGCCCGTGACCGAGCCGCGCAGACGTCGACGTCCGCGTCGATCGCCCGCCTTCAGTCCGCGGGCCTCGAGGTGCGCGGGCGCGCCCAGGACATCGTGCGTCAGGTCAACCCGGGTTCGGACGGCAACGACGTGAACTACATCTTCCTGTCGTTCGTGCTCGCCTACCTGCCGGCCGGCGTCGTGGGCCTCGTCCTGGCCATGGTCTTCGCGGCGTCGATGTCGTCGACAGCCTCGGAGCTCAATGCCCTGGCGTCGACCACGATCGTCGATTTCTACCAGCGCTTCGGCAAACGGGAGAGGTCCGATCGCCACCTCGTCGTGGTCTCGAAGCTCGCCACCTTGCTCTGGGGTGGTCTCGCTATCCTCTTCGCGGAGTACGCCAATCGACTGGGTTCGTTGGTGGAGGCGGTCAACATCCTCGGGTCGCTCTTCTATGGAACGATCCTCGGAGTCTTCCTGCTGGCCTTCTACGCCAAGCGCGTCCGGAGCACGGCGGTCTTCATCGGGGCGCTGGTGGGCGAGGCAGCCGTGATCTTCTGCTTCACCGCGACGGACATCTCGTTTCTCTGGTACAACGTCGTCGGCTGCCTCGGGACCATGGCCTGCGCGCTGCTCTTGCCGCTTCCGGGCGGCCGCCGGGGCCGCCCGGATGCTGCGACGTTCACTTCTTCGCCTTCCACTCCGCGACCTGCTTCTCCATGGTCATGACCACATCCGCAGGTGCGTCCGTCTTGCCCTTCGCGATCGCCCGCTCCCCGAACTGGATGGCATCGGCCGTCTTGCCCGCCTTCGCCAGCATGTCCGCCTTCAGGCGCAGGTTGAGCCAGGTCTCCTTGATGGCGATGGACTTGTCGACCCACTGCCGGGCTTCGTCGAGAGCGACATCGTTCTGGAAGGCGAAGCTCGCCGAGCGATACGCCGTCTGCTGATCGTCCGGAGCCAGCGCGGCCATGGCGGCGCGGGCGCTGGCCAGAGCATGGTCGATCGTGCTCACTTGGATCTCGAAGGGAACCCGGAGCTTCTCCCAGTCGAGAGCGATCGTAGCCTTCTCCACCGCGATGTCCGGAAAACTGAACTGCATCCACTCCACGAACTCGTGGGGCTGGGGTTTGACCTTGATCCGTAGCGCGTCGGCGCTATCATTGTAGCTGTAGCTCCCCCACTGATCGGCAATGGTGTTGAAGATCACCGTCCACTCGGTCGCCGTGGGAAGGGTGTGCAGACTGTAAGTCCCGGCCTTGAGCGGCTGCGCGTTCACCTTCACGTCCGTGGAGAAGCTGATGCTCGTGGCCTCATTGGCGCCCGTCCGCCACACCGCATCGTACGGGACGAGCCCGCCCCAGATGACGCGCCCCTTCACGCCGGGGCGGCTGTAGGTGATCGTGACATCCGTGAGGCCGACAGTCTGCATGAGCTGCGCCTTCTGGCTCGGGCGCGGCAGCTTGAGGTCGGCGGCGCCGGCGGCCTGGGTCATGACGGCCACGGCCGCGGCGACGGCTGTTGGCAGGATGCGCGAAGATCTCATGTCGCAGGGATCCTTTCTGAACGGTGGAAGCCTACTGTCGGCGCCAAGAATCCCACCGGAGCTGGGCCCGACACCCTGGGATGAAACCACAGCTCGGGTTGGCGCGCCAGCTGTACAGGAGGGATGCGGCTCCCTTCAGAGCTCCTCGGCGAAGGGCCCGGGGTCACAATTGCGGCACGAACAAGAGGTGGCCGAAGTTCCTCGGCTCGTGAAAGCCGTGGAGCACCGGCGACCAGCTGCTGCGCTCGACGAGACGGTGCTGCTGGCGGTGGGCGTTGAATCCCCACAGCGTGCCGGGTCGCGGCATCGTGAGATCGAGGGCGCGGAACGGGATTGCGAACTCGATGGTCCAGCCGGCCGTCGCGGCGCTCGTGGCACAGAGCCAGTCCCCGTCCCAGGACTGCGGTCGCGGGTAGTACGGCCCGACCTCGTCGAAGCGCGTGGCAATCCGGTTCGCGATCAAGTGGAAATAAGTGCGATGGTCGTGCCGGGTGTCGAGGAAGATCTCGACGCAGTCGTCGTTCCACACCTCGCCGTCGCGCTCGGTGCAGCGGGTGAGGATGCCGCTCGGGTCGGTCTCGAGACAGACGAAGGATACGTACAGGTTCTCGGCGTCGTACGTCACCCGGCATTCGGTCTGCTGCGTGGCTCGGCCTCGGCGCTCGAGAAGCATGAAGCCGGTGGCGACGTCGGCCCCGGCCCAGCAGGCCTCGTCCAGGATGCCGTCGATCACCGGTCGCGCTTCGCTCAGGCGGCAGCGCAGAACTGGTCCATCGTGCCCACTCGTCGCCTCCCCTGGCCCGAGCGCCAGCAAGGCGAGTACGATCCGTCGCCCCCAGAGCATGCCGCCCACCTCGTCGCCAACGCCGGGCGTTCGGCATTTCGCCCGGCTGCCGCAGAAAGAGCACACGGGCGCGCCCGATCGCCGGCAGCCGCGAGCGTAGCACGGTCCGTCACCGTGACGCTGCTATGATGGCGCGCGCCGGTTCTGAGTGACAGGATACGACGACAGGAGCTCGACGCGGAGAGCGGCTGCGGCCGATCCCTGCGGCCGGCGGTGAAGGGCAGGCTTCCTCGTGCGCCGACCGCGGCATCCCCATCGCCACGCACCTCGCCTCCGGATGCGCGCCGCCATCCGCGCGTCGCTCGCATGCGTGCTCGTGAGCGTGGCTCCGGTCGCGCGGGCCGACGAGCTTGCCCGCGGGCGCCCCTACGAGTGGAACCGCGCCCCCAGCTACACTCCCTGCACAGATGCCGCGGATGCGATGCAGCTCACCGACGGCCTGCGCGCGACTAACGACTTCTCCTGGCTCGATCGCGCCGCCGTCGGCTGGGAGCTGCAGAAGGGGGACATCGTCACCCTGACGCTGGACCTCGGGAAATCGGCCCCGCTCGACTCCATCATCGTGCAGACTGCCTGGTTCGCGCGCAGCGAGATCGTGCCCCCATCTCTTCTGTGCGCGGTGGCGAACGCGCCGAACCAGTTCGAGTGGGCCGGCGCCCTGGATGCCGCGACCCTCGTCCGGCCGGATTCGACGCGGCCTGCGCGCGTCGCGCTCGCTGTCCCTCTCGGCGCGAGGCGCGGCCGCTGGGTCCTGATTGCGGCGCTCTTGCGCAGCAACTTCCTGACCACGGACGAGGTCCAGGTGTACGGCGGCGGCGCGCGCGCCTCGGTTCCAGCGCCACAGGAGTCGGTCGCAGCGGCGCCGTTCTCCGGGGTGCCTCCCCCTGCGGGCCGTCCCGCGGCCCCGGCTCCCGGTCCCCTCGGCCGCGCCTTCGCCCCCGACGAGATCGACTCCGTTTGCGCGCTGCAGCGCCGACTCTGGGCGCTACGACAGGCGTTGCCGGGACCGGTGTCGCTGCCGGCAACGGGGCCAGCTGCGCATGAGTCGCCCGGGCAGCGCCGGGACCTCGGTCATCCGGCAGTCGTCGAGGAGGCTGCACGTCTGGCCGCGCGGGCACGTTCTTGGCGCGCCGCCGGTCTGCCGGCGCTGGTCGTGCGGCGGGTCGATCCTTGGACACCGACCACCCCATGGAGCGCACTACAAGTCGAGCGCGCCGACACGCTGGAGCTTTGGCCCGGCGCCTGGGGCGCGGCCGCGATCGAGATCGCCTCCAGCGCCGATAGCACGGTCCACGCCGCACTCCGCGTCGCGCCCGCGGAAGGACCTCGCCTCACGCTCCGAGAGGTCGTGCATGTCGAGTCGCGTGACGGCTCCTGGGCGGGCGATGCCTTGCCGCTCGCGCCCGCGTCCCTCGCGCTCGCGCCCGGTACGGTGCGTCAGGTCTGGATCGACGTGGAGGCGCGGAATGCCGCCCCCGGCATGCACGACCTCCAGATCGAAGTCGCCGGCCGCACAATCCCGCTCGCGGTGCGCGTGCACGCCTTGCGCCTTCCTGCGGCGGCGCTCGCGGCGCTTGACTGGAACTATCCGACAAAGTTTGCGCTCACCCGACCGCTGCTCGCCGAGGCCATGCAAGACAACCGCGAGCACGGCATCGACAGCTGGTGCCTGGCCGAAGAATCGGCGCCTTGGCCCGATCCGGCGGCGATCGATGCCAGCGGCCACATCGCTTCCCCGCTCGATTTCACCGCCTGCGACCGCGCTCTGGCCACCTTGGGGCCGACTTCGGCGCACCGGATCGTCTGGTATTGGGACTTCGACCCGCGCGCCGAGGATCCGAGCCGCGGCCGATTCCGGCACTCTTACCTCTCGCCCGCCTGGCGGCGCGCGGTGTCGGAGTGGCTCGAGGCTTGGCGCACCCACCTCGAGGCGCTCGGACTCGACCCGAGGCGCATCCTGATGCAACCGGTCGACGAGACCTCGAGCCCAGCCGTGCTGCAGCTCTATCGCACCCTGCGCGAGCTGCACCCCGGGCTCCCGCTCGCCCTCACCTTGACGCGCAACGCCACTCCCGACGAGCTGCGTGCGCTTGCCCCTCATCTCGCCCTCGCCATCGTCGAGCGCAGCGTGTTGGCGCAGAGATCGAAGTGGATCGCGCGCGTGAAGCGCCGAGGCATCGAGGTGTGGACGTATGCGGTGCCGTTTCCGTCCAAATCGGCACCGCCGCTGGCCGCCTACCGGACGTTGCCCTGGGAAGCGTGGGCGCGCGGGCTCTCGGGCTGCGGCTTCTGGGCCTACGGCGACACCGGTGGACAGAGTGCCGACGCCTGGAACGACTTCGACGCCGAGCGCTCGGACTTCGCCGTCGTCTACGGCGAGATCGGCGCGCCACGACCGCTGCGGGGCGAAGCGCTCGCCCCGAGCAAGCGGTGGCAGGCCTTCCGCATGGGGATGGAGGACACGGCGCTCTTGGCTACTGCAGTCCGCCGTCGGCCCGGGCTGCGTGCGACCGTCATCGCGGCGCTCGGCTGCGACCCCGGCCTCCGTCCCGACGGCGAGCGCTTGCGATGGCTGCGACTCGTGCAGTAGCACCGCGCGCCACGGCGGGACACAGGGTCGCAGGCTCGCAGCATCCGGCGCGCGCCCGGACCGCAGGAAGTCACCGATCCACTAGCGCCTTCGT
>DASRJW010000005.1 GCA_035649275.1 Candidatus Krumholzibacteriia bacterium | reverse complement strand
AGGGTTCAGCATCGACGTCGCGACTCTGACAGAGCTCCTGCGAGACGCAGAGGAGCACCATGGCGAGTACGAACCGACCGCTCCGAAGCACCACTGGTCGGGGTGGTACGCCGCCTACATCGTCTCGCGCGTGCAGGGGCGGACTCCCGAGGAGGCAGCCAAAGATGGCGCGCTCCGCATCGAGGGTGCGCGCCGATAAGGGCCGATACGTTCCAGGGTCCAACTCGTCGGCTGCTCAATCGTGCTCCGCGCTCGCACCAAGTCAGGACTCTGCCGGCGCACAGCCGTCGCAGGCGCGATCGGCTGCCTCCCCGCGCAGACGGGGCTCATCCTGCCCTTCCACTTGCAGGGTCGTGTGATCGAGGCCGAAGCTCGCCCGCAGGCGCTGGTTGATGCCGACGAGGACGCCATCCCGATCGGTGTCGCGGCCGGTCACCACGTGAGCCGAAAGACAGACGCGCCCGGAAGTGATCGTCCACACGTGCAGGTCGTGCACGTCTGTGACTCCCTGTTCCGCCAGGATCACACGGCGCACTTCCCCGACGTCGAGATTCCTCGGCGCCGACTCCATGAGCACGTCCGTCGCCTCGCGCATGAGATACCAGATGCGTGGCACGATGAACGCCGCGATGAGCAGCGATACGATCGGATCCGCTTGCACCCACCCGAGGCGCATCTGCAAGAGCGCCGAGACGATGACGCCGACGGACCCGAGCAGGTCCGCGAGCACTTCGAGATAAGCGCCCCGCACGTTGAGGCTGCTGCGGGCGCCGGCGTGCAGGAGGCGGGCGCCGATCAGGTTGACCACGAGACCCACGCATCCGAGCACCAGTACGGGAACGGGCTCCACGGTGGCCGGAGAGCGCAGGCGCAACACCGCTTCGCGGCAGACGAAGAAGGTGACCAGCGCCAGGAGCACCGCGTTCGCCACCGCCGCCAGGATCTCGGCGCGGTAGTGGCCGTAGGTGCGTTGTGGCGGCGAGGGCCGCGCCGCGTACCAGATGGCGAAGAGGGCGAGCCCGAGGGCGCTGGCGTCGGAAAGCATGTGACCGGCGTCGGCGAGGAGGACGAGAGCGCCGCTCCAGACGGCGCCGACCAGCTCCGCCACCATCACCACACCGGTGAGGGCGAGCACGATGGCCAGTCGCTTGCGGCTGGCGCCGGCGCCATCCATGGTCCGCTGGCCCGACATGCTCCAACTCCTTCTTCGGGCGGCCTCGGCGCCGGGCGGCTGCGACGCCAGCTGGTCCGACGTGCGGCCCGCCGCTGCGCTCACCGCGGCCCGCACTCCACGAAGATCAGGTTGCGGAAGAGCAGGCGCAACAGGGGCCGCAGCCCCGGCGACAGCTCGGAGGTGTTGAGATCCACCCAGCGCCGCACCTCGAAGCCCGCCTTCTCCAAGAGCCAGCGGAGCTCGTCACTCGCGAACTCGTGGAAGTGCTCCGGGCTCTTGCCGAACATCCACTCCCACGGGTGCCGGCGGGGGACGCTCAGATAGAGCGTGCCCTCGGGGCGCAAGACCTCGCGACAGCCGTCGAGAACGAAGAGCGGGTTCATGAGGTGCTCCAGGATCTCGAAGCCGGTGATGGTGGCGAAGGGACCGGGAGCGAAGCCCCGCAACCGTTCGCGGTCGAGATCGTGCGCCTCCGTGTTTTGCATGTCGACGCCGAAACGCTGGCTCAGTTTCCGGCCCAGGGCGTTCGCCGGCCCCAGGTCGAGGACCGGCGGCTCGAGCTTCTCGAGGCAGTCGAGCGTGGCCTGGAAACGACGGCGCGCCGCCCGCGCATAGGCGTCGGTGTCCACGGGCACCTGGCTCTGGATGCTCATGGCGCGCTCACCGCAGCGACATCTGCCGCCCGTAGACGGCGCCGAACTCGGCGGCGAAGCGCGCCGCCACGTCCGGCACCTCCGGCGCTTCTGGCAAGAGCTCGGCCAGCGAAGTCACCGCGCTCCCGGCCAAACCACAGGGAACGATGAGATCGAAGTAGCGCAGGTCCGTACGGACGTTGAGCGCGATGCCGTGCGAGGTCACCCAGCGCGAGACGCGCACGCCGATGGCGGCCACCTTCGCCGGCGGCAAGTCGTGGCGCTCCACCCAGACACCGGTCTTCCCCGGGACGCGGTGTCCCACGATGCCATAGCCGGCGAGCACGCGCAGCAACACTTCCTCCAGGTCGCGCACGTAGCGCCGCAGGTCGCGCCGCCTGGGATCGAGCCCGATGATGGGATAGGCCACCAGCTGCCCCGGGCCGTGATAGGTGACGTCACCACCCCGGCCGCATTCGTGGAGTTCGACCCCGAGCGCCGCCAGACGCACCGAGTCGGCGAGCACGTGCGCGGCTTTGGCGTTCCGGCCGAGCGTCAGCACGTGCGGGTGCTCGAGGAGCAGCAACTGATCGTCGCAGAGGCCGGCGGCGCGGCGCTCCACCAGTTCCGCCTGCAAGCGCAGCCCCTCGGCGTACGGCACGACGCCGAGGTAGCGCGCTTCGCAACGCGGCACTTGCTGCAGGACCGCCGCTGCCATCAGAGGAACGCCTTGAAGTCGGCCGTCTCCATGGTTTCCTTGAACGCCCCCATGAATTGATCGGCCACGGCACCGTCGATGATGCGGTGGTCGTAGGAGAGACAGGTGTACATCATGGGTTTGATGACGATGGCGTTGTTCTCCACCACACGCACGCGTTTCTCGATCATCCCCATGCCGAGGATGGCCACCTGCGGCTGGTTGATGATGGGCGTGCCGAAGAGGCTGCCGAAGACTCCCGGGTTGGTGACCGTGAAGGTGCCGCCCTGAACCTCTTCGGGTTTGAGCTGCTTGCTGCGGGCGCGGCCGGCCAGATCGGCGACGCGGTTGTTGATCCCCACCAGCGACAGCTCGTCCGCCCGGTGGATGACCGGGACGATGAGACCCCAGTCGAGGGCGACGGCCACGCCGACGTTGATGTCCTTCTTGTAGACGATGTTGTCCCCGTCCACCGAGGCATTCACCACCGGGACGGCGCGCAGCGCCTCGATGCAAGCCTTCACGACGAAGGGGGTGACGGTGAGCTTCTGACCATGGCGGCGGACGAAATCGTCCTGCACCTGCTTGCGCGTCTTCATGATGTTGCTGCAGTCGATCTCGTAGATCGTGTGCACGTGCGCCGAGGTGCGCTTCGACATCACCATGTGCTCGGCGATCTTCCTCCGCATCAGCGACATCGGTTCGACGACCACGTTGTCGCCCGGCCGAAAGGCGGGCAGTGCCGGGACCGCCGGCGTCGGGGCCGGCGCGCCTGCTGGCGCGGGCGCCTGCAGCGGCACGATTCCCGCGGCCGCCTGGTGCGGCGTGACGGCGGGACCACCGCCCTCGACGTAGGCTTGGAGGTCTTTCTTGGTCACTCGGCCCGAGATGCCCGTGCCCTCGATCTGGGAGATGTCGACACCCTGGTCCCGGGCCATGCGACGAACGAGCGGCGTCGAGCGCAGGCGCCGCAGCTCCTCGACGCTCCCGGGGGCGGCGGTGGTGGCACTCGCCGCAGCGGTCGCCATGGCCGGAGCCGCAGGGCGCGAGGGTGCTGGTGGCACTGCTGCCGGGGCTCGCGGCACAGCAGGCGCCGGGGCCGCAGACTTCGCCGCAGCCGCCGGGGCTGGAGCCGCCGGCTTCGCGGCCGCAGGGGCCGCGGCCGCCGCGGGCTTCGCCGGGGCTGGCGCTGTGGCCGCCGCTTCGGCGCTGTCGGCGATCACGCCGACCACGGTGTTCACCTCGACGGTCTGCCCCTCGCCCACCTTGATCTCGGCGAGCACGCCCGCCGCGGGCGAGGGGATCTCGGCGTCCACCTTGTCGGTCGAGATCTCGAACAGGGGCTCGTCGCGGCGCACACTGTCGCCCTGCTTCTTCAGCCACTTGGTGATCGTGCCTTCCGCGATGCTCTCCCCCATCTGGGGCATGATGACATCGGTCTTCGCCATGTCTCTTGTTCTCCCGTTCTCCGAAAAGCGTGCTTCGAACCCGTCTTGAATCAGTAGGCCGCCAGCTCCTCGCAGGCCCGCACGATGTCGTCGAGCTGCGGCAAGAAGGCATCTTCCAGCGGCGCGCTGTACGGCACGGCGCAATCGCGCGCGGTGACGCGCACCACCGGGCCGTCCATGAACTCGAACGCCGACTCCGCCAACAGAGCGGCGACCTCGGCCCCGACGCCGCCGGTGCGCGTGTCCTCGTGTACGATCACGGCCTT
>DASRJW010000004.1 GCA_035649275.1 Candidatus Krumholzibacteriia bacterium | reverse complement strand
ACGGACGAGCGTAGCGTCGCGTAATCCGGTGGAAAGAACTCCCAAGCCATTGCCGCACGCTCGGTAATCTGCTCGGAGTTCCATCCTTGCTTCGCCCAGATGGGAGCTGCCTCCGTAAACGCCGCGAGGAGTCCGCCTGATTGGCGGAACACCAAGAACAAGCGGACCTCAGCAGGCGAATCCCCTTCGGGCGCCGGGACCTTCACCGCGTCATAGCGGACAAGCCATGCCCGCTCCTTTGCAGCGTCTCCGTAGGGTCGCTCATCATGAAAGTCGATCAGCGCAATGGATGAAGGCTGGGCCGCTGCCCCCAGGATTCTCTCGTCGGGGGTAAATGCCCCGCTCTTGTCGGAAACCTGTACTGTTTCCCACGAGAATGGGCTCTCCGCCGGCGCGGTGCTCACGGAAACTGGGCCGGCCAAAGTGGAATCACGAACTGTCGAGGGGCCGAGCAAGAGAGCAACTGCCCCTAGTATCCAACTGACCATCGTGACTTCACTCCGCTTGCTTCGTTACGCCAAATCGCGAACTCGCCGGTCCAGGCGCGCCCACCGCCGCCGGTCTAGGGCGAGGCGGCCGTGGTGGCGCCGACGGGGCGCGCGGCGTAGTCGAAGCTGGCGTGACGGCTGGTGCTCGCGCCGGTGGCCGTGTCCACCAGCTCGACGACGAGATCGTAGGGTCCCGGGTCGAGCGCAGTCAGGTCGATGCTGAGCTGCTGCCGTTCCAGGTCGGAGGTGGGGAGAAAAGTGAAGGTGGCTTGCACCACCGGCTGCTGCTCGGCGTCCAGCTTCCGGTGGAAGTCGGGTTGGAACTGCTCCCAGAAGGTCCAGGACCGCGGCGGCAGCCGCCGCACCTCGTAGCGCACCGCGATCGCGGTTTGCTCGCGTACCGCCCGTTCCGACGGGTAGACCTCGAAGTAGAGATGCAGCAGCTCCTGCTCGATGCGCCGGTCGACGCGGGGCACGGCGATGACGCCACCCATGTCGAACATCCCGCCGTGGCCGTTGCGGACCTCGTGGGCCAGCATGATGTCGCTCATCATGAGTGTCGAGGCATCGTAGTGCACGAGCGCCAGCGTATCCCGGCCCATGGCCCGCCAGGGGATGCGGAAGCGCGGCGACGCGGCGCCTTCCGGGGAAGCAGCGCCGTCCACCGGAGCGCTCGCCCTGTCGGTCGTATCGGGCGGTGCGTGCTCCAGCCGCTGCAAACCGGCCAGCTCCAATCCCAGCGTGAGAGGCTCGGGGGCGAGCTCGAAGCGCAGCCGCCCGAGTTTCCGGTCGCCGTCGCTGTACAGGCTGCTGCGCTGCACCGAGGCGCGGGAGCGCTGGGCGAGGTCTCCCGGGCCGCGCCAGCCGGCAGCTTCCACGTTCAAGGCCTCGATCCCCCCCAGCTCTTCGAACTCGTAGGCGATCTCCAGCGCCGTGCGCCCTTGGTTGCCACGGAACTGCCGCACCACGTGCTTCCAGCCCCCGGGCGGAGCGGCGAAGACCAGGCTCGTGTGCGTCGGTGACTTCTCCCTGATCTCCGGTTCGCTGAAGTCCGACCAGGCGCGACGGCGCCAACGCACGTAGTCACCGTTCAAGAAGGAGTCCGTGAAATGGATCACCAAGTCGTCATCGCCGCGGGTCCAGTAGCGCCATTCCCAGGTGGGGAATTTGAACTCCGGAATCCGTCTTGCCAGCGCCGGGGGCCCATAGCGCAGATAGATCTCGCCGCGATCGGTGCCGCGCCCCGGGCGGCCCAGCCGGGAAACAGCGAAGTAGAGGTCGGCCTCCACGGCGCGGCAGATGTGCTCGACGAGGCGCTCGTTGGTGAGGGACGCCGGCGTCGGATCATGGCCCCACCAATAGTTGCGGCAGAGGGAATCGCGCCGGGCCTCCTGCCACATGCGGTACGCCCCCAGGCTGTCGGGGTGGAGCACCGGCACCAGCCCGATCCAGGATTCGCGCTCTTGCGGCGACATGCACGCGAGCGTGGCGTCCACCCGTGCTTGCGCTTCGTCGAAGCGCTTGAGGTGGAAATCGATGGCCGCGAGCAAGAACCCGAAGCGACCGGGGCAGTCCCGTTGCGCTTGCGTCAGGATCAGGGCGCGGGCCGCTTCGTGCTGGTGCCGGTGCATCGCCAGAAAGGCCAGACGGTAGCGGGCCTCGTCGTTCGCCGCATCCAGCTGCAGCGCCCGTTCGTAATAGGCCTGGGCGCTGTCGAGGAACTGGGGCACTTCCATGTCCGTGAAGTATTCCTCCAGGGTGTTGTGGCCGAGGAGCAACCAGGGGCGCGACTGTTTCGGGTCGAGGCGTACCGCCTCGGTGAGTGCTCCCGTGCTGGCGCGCAGGAAGCGCTGCTCCCGCAGCAGCTCGCCGAGGGCGGCGTGGGTCGCGGCCGACAGCGGATCCAGATCCAGGGCGGCGAGGAAGGCGGCGCGGGCCTGCGCCCGCGCTTCCAAGGTCCCCTGCGCCGACTGCAGGCGGCCGATCTCTACGAGAAGGCGCGGATCGCCACCGAGTTCGTAGTTGGCCCGCTGGAAGAGCCTGAGAGCGCCGACGCTGTCGCCGAGGGCCAGACGCTCGCGCCCATCGGCGAAGTGGATCTCGCCCCGGCTCTTGCTGGTGCCGCAGCCGGCGAGCCCGGCGAGGAGGGCGAGGACGGTACCGCCGGTGGCGAAGCGGGCGCAGTGGCGCTGCGTCGCCGGCCGGCGTGCTGCGGCGGCGAGCCGCGTGCAACGCACCGCTCGACCCATGGCGAGAAGGTAGCGACGAAAGCGCCGGCTTCGCAAGATGTAGCGAGCGGCGAGGAGAGTGCCAGAGCCGCGATGCTTTCGCTACAATGCCTCGGCTCGACACTCCGGACACACCGGCGCCCGACCCGCCCGGCGCCCAGCGAAGGGCTCGCATGCCCCGCATCCTCATCGTCGACGACGAGGCCAACATCCGGCGGATGCTGAGCGGCGTGCTCCGCGACGAGGGTTACGACACCGAGGACGTCTCCAGCGGCGAAGAGGCGCTGAAGCGGCTGCAGCGCGCCGGTGACGTAGACGCCGTGCTCCTCGATCTGGCGCTGCCCGGAATGGACGGGCTGGCGACGTTGAAGGCGATCCGCGCTTTCTCCGCCCCTCCCATCGTCCTCATGATGAGCGGCCACGGCACCATCGAGAGCGCCGTGCAAGCCACGAAGATGGGAGCCTTGGATTTCCTGGAGAAGCCCCTCGATCCCCTCGCCCGGGTACTCATCGCGCTGGACAACGCGCTCCGCATCCGCCGGCTCGAGGGGGAGAAGGCCGAGCTCCTCGACCAGCTGGGACGCCGGAACGAGATGCTCGGCGATTCCCCGGCGATGCAGCGCCTGCGCGACGAGATCCGCAAGGCCGGCGCCAGCCACGCCCGCATCCTCGTCCTCGGCGCCAACGGCACCGGCAAGGAGCTGGCGGCGCGGGCCATCCACGCCATCAGCCCGCGGGCGCAGAAACCCTTCGTCCGCCTCAACTGCGCCGCCATCCCCCGGGATCTCATCGAGTCCGAGCTCTTCGGCCACGAGAAGGGCGCCTTCACCGGCGCCATGGCGCAGAAGCTCGGCAAGTTCGAGCTCGCCCGCGGCGGCACGTTGTTCCTCGACGAAGTGGGGGACATGAGTCTGGAGACGCAGGCCAAGTTGCTCCGTGTCCTGGAGGAAAACGAGATGGAGCGTGTCGGTGGCACCCAGGCCATCGCTCTCGATGCGCGCGTCGTGGCGGCGACGAACAAGAACCTGACGCAAGAGATCGGCAAGGGCAATTTCCGCGAGGACCTCTACTTCCGGCTCGCCGTGATCACGCTGCGCATCCCGCCGCTCAAGGACCGCGGTCCGGACATCGTCGTCCTGGCCGAATCCTTCCTGCGCCAGTACTGCGACGACAACGGCCGCCGGGCCAAGAGCCTGACACCGGCGGCTCGGGCGCTCCTGGCGCAGTACGAATGGCCGGGCAACGTGCGCGAGCTGCGCAACATGATGGAGCGCATCGTCATCATGCACGACGCCGACAGCGTCGACGCCGAGCACCTGCAGTCCCTCATGCTCTCCACCAGCGAGGGCGGCGAGGCGCCAAGCGGCACCTCGCTCCGCGACAACCTGGACCATTTCGAGCGCCGCACCATCGAGAAAGCCCTGGCAGCGGCGAACGGCAACATCGCGCAGGCTGCCCGGGCCCTGGGCCTCGACCGCGCCAACCTGCACCGCAAGCTGCGCCGCTTCGGCCTGGTGAAGGGGAAGAACGAGCGCGGTGAAGACGATATGGCTGCCGACGAAGAGGATTGACCGCGCGCGTGGCGCGGCCGTTGTAGGCCCGACCACAGAGCGTGTGCCGCTGACATCGCGGGGCTTCCTCCTGGGATCCGGGCTTACGGCGTAACCGCAACGGAAAACTGTGCTTAACTCGCGCTGCCGGCTTGGTGCGGCGGCTGCATCACCGACCGGCGCGGGTCCACCCTAGTCTCGTTCGACGCGACCTCGACTCTTGATCGAAAGGGACGGCTCCCCGGGTGGACCCGCTGAAGACATCCGGAGGTCTCGTGTCCCAGCGCCGCCCGAGGACGCCCGTCCTCCTCAGTGTCTTTCTCCTCGGCCTGCCCCTCGGGCCCGGGGCCGTCGGCGCACCTCCCGACCTGTCCAGCGACTTCTTCCCCCACCGCAGCGGCAAGCACGTCGTCTTCACCTTCGAGGCGCCGGCAGAAGCCGACGTTCGCATCCTCGGCGATTTCAACGGCTGGGACGCCCAGCCTCTCCGCTACAGCGGTGACGGGATCTGGGAAACCGGCATCGATCTGGAGGAAGGCGTTTACGAGTACAAGTTCGTCGTCGACGGCAGGCATCGCCTCGATCCCTCGAACCCGGACGAAGTGGTCGCCCCCGACGGTAGCGTGCGGTCGAGGCTGCGGGTGCTCGAGGACGGCGAGGTCACCTACTACAACCGCTGGTCGCCGCACCGGGAGCGCATGTCGACGCGGGTCACCTACACGCCGCATCCGCACATCCGCCTCACCTTCGGCGGCGACTACTCCTATCAGCGCGTCGATGGCTCGGTGCTGTGGCTGACGGGGAAGTACAGCTCCTCGTACACCTATGTGCCCGAGCTGAGCGTGCGCTTCGGTTACGGCTGGGTGAGCGAACGGGGCACGACCGAGGTGGATTTCGAGCAGCCCTTGGTGCCGACGAAGGTGCTCACCGTCGGGGCCGTCTACTCCCATGGCACGGCGTACGAGAACCAGGCCGGGATCGGCTGGCGCGAGAACACCCTGGCGGCGCTCTTCTTCCGCCACGACTTCAACGACTACTACAAGATCGCTGGGATCGAACCGTACGTGCGCCTGCGACTCCCGGCGTACACGACCTTGCGCCTCTCCTATGCGGTGGAGGACTACAACAGCCTGACCACGCAGACCGACTGGAGCTTCTTCACCGCCGGGGTCGACCGCTTCCGCGCCAACCCGCGGCTCTTCCTCCTCGACGAGCCCGAGGGCGAGGGTGGCAACGGGCGGCTGCGGGCAGCGCGACTGGAGCTCGTGCACGACAGCCGTCATGCCCGCGACGTGGGGACCATCGGCTCGTATGCCCGTGGCTTCCTGGAGCTCGGCGACGGCAACTTCTCTTACGCCCGCTGGGTCGGCGATGGGCGCGCCTACCTGCGCCTCGGCCCGCCAGTGCACCTGGCGCTGCGCTGCGCCGCCTCCGGTCGCTTCGGCAACGAGACCATCCCGTCGCAGAAGCTCTTCTACGTCGGCGGTCTAGGAACGGCGCGCGGCCACTCCTTTCGCTCCGTGTACGGTGACCGCTCCCTTCTCGGCAGCGTCGAGTACACCTTGCTCTTCTGGAACATGAATTACGGCGCCTTCACCTTCTACGACGCCGCCACCGCCTGGAAGAGCACCGCGCTCTACGGCGAAGGCTTGGAGGACAGCACCTGGCTGCAGTCGGTGGGCTTCGGCTTCAAGACCGCCGACGACAACTTCTTGCTCCAGTTCGCCAAGCCCGTGGGCGCGGTGGAAGGGGGCTGGGAAACCACGGTGCGACTGGAGCGCACCTTCTGACTCGCTCGGCGGCGCAAGCCGCGCGAGCGTTGGATGCCGCGGGGGGCCGGCCGAGAGTCACGCGCCCTCGGGCCGGGCACGTCGCGTGCCGGCCTCCCCTGGCGATCCTCTCTCTGCCGCACGTTCGGCTCGCTGCCGCCGCGAGTCGCCTGGCTCGAGCTCTCGCAACGCCCTGCTCACCCGGCGCTGGCGCGAACGCCGGCGACAACGACTCTCGCTCCGGGCCCATCTCCTGGAGCGCCTGGCGCGAAGGTGCATGCTAGACTCGCGCCCCGACGCCGTCAGACTGCGGGGAGGGCGCCTGAATGAGCGGCCGTGGGCGATGCCGAGCGGGGTGCGCGTGGGGGCTCGCAGCCGCGGTCGGCCTCGTTGCCGGCGCCGAGGCCGCCGAGCTCCGCCTCGATCGCGTCGCCGCCACCTCGCAAGGCTACGTCTATGTGGAGTTCGAGTTCGAAGCCCCGTTCGAGGGGATGTACCACGATGCCTTGTCCTCCGGACTGCCGACGACGCTCAACTACACCATCGAGGTGTGGCAACAGCGCAGCGGCTGGTGGGACAAGCTCGAAGCCACCTACGAACGCCGCTTCCGTATCCTCCGGGATCTGCTCAACGACCTCTACTATGTCGTCACCCCCGAGGAAGCACTGCGCTTCACCCATGAGGATTCCCTCACCGCCTACGTGAGCCGCGTCGCCCGCGGTCCGTCCAGCAACGAACCGCCCTATTTCGGCCGCCAACTCTTCCAGGACGGGAGGACCTACTACGTCGTGGTGACCGCGACCCTGGCGCCGCTCACGGTCGAAGACCTGAACCAGCTGGACGCCTGGTTGCGCGGCACGATCCGCGGCCGTAGCGACGGCGGCGGCATCAGCGGCCTCACCCAGACGTTGGGTGGTATGGTGGTCGGCATGACCGGCTTCGGAGACAAGCGCGTGAAGGCCCGCTCCCCCGGTTTCAAGCCGGCGGAGTTGCCCCGCGAACCGCCGTCCCCGGCGGCACCCCCCGCTCGGGCCCCCCACAACGAGCGCCGGCTCGCGGCGCCGGACAGCGGCCACTCCCCTTGAGAGCGTCGTCGATGTGCGCCGGTCACGGGCGCTCAGCCGCGCAAAGCAGCGAGGGGCGGGAACCGCGCGCCGAGCCGCGCGCCGAGACCGCGCAAGATGGCGGCAGTCACCATCGGCGGCGGCTGCATGCCATCCACGACCATCCAGCCAGGCTGCTGGGCGAAGCGGAGATAGTGGGCGCGGGCGCTCTCGAGCAGCGCCTGGTCGCGCTCGAAACCGTCGCGGTCACGGGCCTTCCGGCGCCGTGATTCCTCCGGAGCGATGTCGACGAAGACGGTGAGATCCGCCTCGGCGAGGCCCGCTTCGAGGCCGCGCAGCCAGGTCTCGTCGTAGCCCTGCGCCAGCCCGTAGACCACGTTCGACCAGGAGTAGCGGTCCACGAGCACCACGGCGTGGGTGCCCAGGAGCTCGCGCACCGCGCCATCGCGCTCCCAGCGGTTGGCCGCGAAGAGCATGGTGCGCGCCCGCGGTGCCAGCGGTGTGGCATCGACGAGGGCACTGCGGATGAGGGCGCCGATGGGCGTCTCGTAGTCGGGATACCAGCGCAGCTCGCAGGCGAGGCCGAGAGACTGCAGGTGCTGCTGCACCGCTCGCGCCTGCGTCTGCTTGCCCGCTTGATCGATGCCCTCGAAGGCGACCAGCGCCCCCGCCATGCGCCCTCCCGGGGTCGCGGTGTGGCGCCATCATAGCCGATGGGGAGCGGCTGGTTTCGAGAGGCAGCGCCGGCAGAAGTCGCGCCGCGGCTACGGAGCGCTTATTCGCGGCGGAGCGGTGGGGCGGTCGCCGTGGTGTGGGCGGTCGGGGCGCTGGCGCGCCGCGCTTCGGGCAGTCGCACCAAGAAATCCGTCAGGCCCTCCACCTCGGTGGGTACCGCCAGGACGTCGTTCTCGATGGTGCCGCTGGCGTTGGCCAGGTCGCTACCGAAGAGGAAGCGGAAATCCTCGGCGAAGATCTCGTGCGGCCGGTTCTTGTGCTCTGCCGCCGCGTGGTAGACCGAGGTGTCGTGGATCCCGCGCAGGCGCGCGTACCGCTTCCAGAGGGCCGTGTTGGTGTCGGGCATCCAGGCGTACTGATACGAATGACCGATCTCGTGGGTGACGGTGAAGTGCACGTGCTGCTCTCCCGCCTCGCGCACCCCCGGCGTGAGCATGATCACGTCGTCTCGCGCCGAGCTGTCCATGACCTCCCGGCGCGGGAAGGGGAGAACGTAGATGCGCACGCGCAGACGTCCATCCTCCAGGCGGATCGCCCGCAGCGCCGCGATCACCGCGTCCAGCTGCAGGGGATGGAAGCGGCCGTCTCCCTTGTTGGCGATGATGGGATCGTCGATGTCCGTGACCAGACCATAGAAGACATCGTCGACGACGAGCAGCAGCTCCCCGCCGCGGCGGAGCGTCATGTGTTCCAGGATGTAGTCGGGCGGATAGATGGTGGCCTGGATGCCGTTCTGGAGCTTCCAGAGAACGGGGTCGTCGGCTTGCACCGGCGGCACCGTGGCAGCGAGAGCCAGCGCCAGCACGACACCGTGCCGCGCGAGCTGGTGGCGGAACGCAGCGCGCATGGGTGGAGCAGACCCCGGCCGGGTCGCGCGCTGGCGCGCGTGTCCACGGACGCGGAGCGGATCGGAATCACGGGAGGAAGAAGAGAGAGCGGGATTTAGTCGACGGCAGCGCGGTAGCCTGCGAGCGGTGCTTCCGCAAGCGCTATGCCGCCGGCGGCCCTGTCGCGCGCCGGCCGGGCAGCGGCGAGGCCAGCCTCGTGTCCACCTTCGGCGCCTTCGGCAGGCAGAGCGCGCCCTACGGCGGCGCCCCGCCGCTCACGCCGTCTCCGGCAGACGCCGGCGCGGCTTCTGCGCTTGGGGAATCCAGCCCGGCCTCAGCCCGGAGCCTGGGGGCTTTGCCGCGACCAGCCGGTGCCGAAGCGCGAGAGCACCAGGGCTCCCAAACCGGCCGAGACGGTGGCGAGAACCAGCACCGAGGAGAGCAAGCCGAAGCCCAGCTGGCGGAACGGTTCGGGGAGGGTGAAGTGCAAGAGATCGGCGATGATTTCCGGCAGGAGGACTAGAGCCAAGCCGAGGAGCACGCTGTAGAGTGGCGCTCGCGACGACTGGTGCAACATCTCTTGCAACCGGTCACCGATCAGGAGAACGCCGACCAAGAGGCTGGCGAGGAACAGCAGCGCCACCGCGAAGGCGAGCACCAGCGCCGCCGGAATGCCCACCAAGGTGACGGCGAGGAGGATCACCGTCACCGTGACGGCACAGGAGCCGCCCATCAACACCAGCAACCCGACGCCGAAACAGCGCAGGAACGAATCGGCCAGGAGCTCCCGCGCCCGCAGCAGGCGATCCGGCACCAGCGCCAGCAACAGCCCGGAGACCAGAACGAGGAAGGCCAGCTTGAGCAGATCCAGGACGAGACCGACCCATGGAGGCCAGGCGCCGGGGAACCAAGGGAAGCGGCGCGGGAAGAGCGTCAGGCTCACGGTCTGCCCTTCGATCACCGCGCCGGCGTTGGTTTCGACGCGCCCGCCGACGGCGATGGCCTGGCCGCGGACCATGGCATTGCGTCCGAGCTGCAGGTTGCCGGCGATGACGATGGCGTCGCCGTCCACTTCGCCCTGCACCAGCAGATCGCCGCCGACGATGATGGCGTCGCCGTTGACCGTTTCGTCGCGGCTCACCTCGACGTCCTCGCCGAAGCGGATCATGTTGTAGGCGACCATCTTGCGCCGCGGCGGCCGGGGCGGCAGCAGCTCCGTGTCGGAGCCAGGGAGGAGCGGCAGCTTTTCCTGCAGCTCCTGCAGCCGCTCGCGTTCGACCTCGAGCCGCTCCTGCAGGGATTCCAGTTCGGACTGCACCGCCTCGGTGAGAGAATCCGGGACGGCGATCTCGAGCCCCGCGAGGGAATCCAGCACCGCCCGGCGGCTGTCGATGGCGCGCTGCAGTTTGCGCGCTTCCGCCTCGATCGATTCGCGACTGGGCTTGTTCTGTTCCGCGCCGTGCGCCCAGAGTGGGAAGAGACCGAGGCAGCAGCTGGCGGCGACCACGAGACCCTGACGTCGCCAGGTTGCCGTCGACACGGAAGGGAAACGCATTCCAGCTCCTCTGCGAGCCGTCACGCCGGCTGGCTTTGGACGCTCGGCCAGGCGCGAGCGGGAATCACTCGACGACCGGCAGCTGCGGGCGCCGCGCGCTCGCGACGGCGCGCAACAGGAGAGCGGCGAGCGAAGCGGCCAGCCACCCCGCGAGAAGCTGGTCGGCCCAAGCCGCCAGAAGCAGTCGCGTCGCGCGCGCCAGCGCCAGGAGAACGGGTGGGACGTCCACGGAAGTGGCGTTCAACCGCACCAGCGCCTCCGCCAGATCCTGGAGCCAAGAGTACCACCAGGTGGCGAGACGGCCGAGGGGTTCGAGGAGCCGCACGCCGGCCGTCTGGTTCCAGACCAAGGCGCCGACTACCACAGCCGCGCCCAGACCGCACACGGTCCAGAGTGCCGCGCCCGCCAGAGCCTGGCGCCGACGGCGGTGGGTTTCGAGCGCCGCCAGGCGAGCGAGCACGCGCTCGGCCAGATCTCGCGGCGCCGGCTCACGCATCGTCTCGAGGAGCGCGAAGACCGTGCGGTGCTCCTCGAACCGATCGCGACACCGCGTGCACCAGCGGTCGTGCGCCTGCATCGCCTCTCTCTCGACCGGAGAAAACGCCGGGTCGACGTCGGGGTCGAGTGCGGGCTCGACGAGGGTGAGGTAGCGGGCGCAGTCCATGGCTTTTCGCAGTCCGGCCAGCGCCGCCACGCGACGGCGCGGCGAGCGCCTCCGTACCGACATACGCCGGGATCTGCGGGCGGGTTGCGGGGCAACGGGCGGGCAGCGGACAGCACGAGCTGCGGCCGGGGAGGCGCAGGGAGCGCCCGGCACGCCCGCGGAGGAACGGCGGGTCAGTCGATGGCGGGGGCGTACGCTGCCAGGTAGCTCTTCAGGCCCTCCCGGGCGCGGTGGATCCGGGCCTTCACGGTCCCGAGCGGAATGTCCAGAGAGGCGGCGATCTCCTCGTAGGACAGCTGTTCTTGGTGCCGCAGGACGAGAACGATGCGGTAGTGCTCGGGCAAACGCTCCACCGCACAGCGAATGGCTTCGCGCAGCTCGCTGTCTTCCGAGGCCTGATCCGGCTGCCGTCGCGGGTCGGTGAGCTCCCGCAGCATGCCGCCGTCGGCGCCTTCCAGGGGTTCGTCGATGGAGAGCAAGCGCATGCGTTGCTTGCGGATGTGGTCGATGCAGAGGTTCGAGGTGATCTTGAACAACCAGCTCGAGAAGGCGTACACGGGGTTGTAGCGTTCCAAGGCCGCGAACGTC
>DASRJW010000003.1 GCA_035649275.1 Candidatus Krumholzibacteriia bacterium | reverse complement strand
TCATCATCGTCTTCCGCCGCCCGCCGCACCTCATGTTCCCGCTGCCGCCGGGGGCGCAGCTCTCGGAGAACTACCTCGCCCTCCACATCCAACCGGACGAGGGCATCCACATGCGCTTCGAGGTGAAGGTGCCGGACACGGCGGCCGAGCTGCGCCCGGTGGACATGGAGTTCCACTACGCCGAGGATTTCGGCGAGGGTGCGCTGCCCGAGGCCTACGAGCGCCTCCTCCTCGACGCTCTCCTCGGCGACGCCTCGCTCTACACCCGCGCCGACGGCATCGAGCTCTCCTGGCGGCTCATCGATTCCATCCAAGCCGGCTGGAAAGGCGCCCAGGCTCCGGCCCTCGAGGTCTACGCCCGCGGCAGCTGGGGCCCCCGGGCCGCCGACGCTCTCCTCGAACGCCACGGCCGCAGCTGGATCCTCGACGACGATTGATCAGGACCAGCGCAAATGGATCGTCGACGACTATTGGGTCAGAACGGCCGCACCATGGCGATGCGGAAGTATTCGTCGCGCACGAAGGGTGCTCCCTCCCGCTCCCACGGCAGGGTCTGCCCTTCGCCGTAGCTCGGCACCAGGAGGGCGCGGCGCCCGAAGCGTAGCGGCACGCGTACTTCCCATCCAGCGGTGTGCCGCGCCAGCGTGTTGTCGCCCCAGACGCGGCCCTGCTCGTAGAAGAGGACTCCGGTCACGCCACCGAGGGATAAACCGAAGGCCGCCACCGGGAGCCCCGGTGTGAGCGGCAGCCGCCATTCCAGGCCGGCGACGAGGGCCTGATCGCCTGGGACATTGCGCGGGAAGCCGCGCAACGCATAGGCGTCGGCGAAGGCGAGCACGTCGTCAGCGACATACGCGGCGCCGTAACGAACGGGGAGAATGGGCGGGTCGGCGCGCAAACCGGTGAAATCCTGCGGCGCCGGGGTCCCCCAGACGGCCTGGCCTTGCACGCGGGCGAAGACGCTGCCCGCGAACGGCAGCCCCCAGGCCTTGCACGCATCCAGCGTGGCACGGCGGAATTCGGTGTCGCTCCCCAGCGCCTCGTCGGCCCACTCGAAGCGGGCGAGGAAACCGTGACCGCGCTTTGGATGATCCCCCGGCTCCCGGTGCGGCGGCCTCTTGCTGTAGCGGTAGGTGATGCCGAGCTTGTGTTCTCGATACGCCACGAGCGGTGCCGGCAGGTTCGCCGACGCGAGCTCCTGCGCTCCGAATTTTTCCGGTTCCTCCACCTCGACGTTGCTGAAGTCCGCGAGAAGCTCCACCTCGTGCTTCGCGTACAGATGCTCGCCGGCGTTGAGCGGCTGCCGCCAGCCGAGGGTCAGGTGGTCCCGGGTGTCCCAGAGGAGATCGCCGGCATAGAGACGTAGGCCGAGGCGCGACTGATAGCCGCCGGAGAGACGGAAAAAACCGGGGAGGCCCAAGGGCAACCGACTCCCGTCCCACCTGCCGTAGAACCAGCGCATGCCGAAATGCTCGTCCACCGTTCCCACGTCGCCCGCCAGGATGACGCTGTGCCGGTGCGCCGTGTCGACCCACAGTCCGGCCGCCATCACTCCCCACAGGTCGAAGGAGGGAAAAACGAAGGCGCCCGTGTTCCGCGCATGCCTCCAGGCGCGATACGGCCTGGGCTCGCTCAGCGCCGGCACGCGCTCGGGGTCGATGGGCGGGATGGGATGCGCCGGCTGCTGGTGCCGCCAGTCGACGAAGCGCGCCGCCACCACCGGTTCCACCTCGTGGGCGCGGCGCTCCGGAGCGATGCGGCGGAGGCGCACGCTGTCCGTCGTCGCCAGTGCCACGGCGACGACGGAGCCGCTGTCGGGCTCCACGTCGAGCGCGAACATCGCCTCGCCGACGTCGGTCATGCACTCCACCTGCGCCTCGCCACCATCGGCGGGCACGGTGAAGACGTTGGGCACATCGTCGGCGTTGCGATCGCTGGTGAAGAAGAGTCGCGTGCCGTCGTGGCTCCACAGCGGCCGCAGGTCACGGGCGGGACCGGAGGTGACGCTCTTCGTCGTCCCGGAAGCGAGGTCCATCACCGCGAGATCGACACCCTTGCCTGTCTCGAAGCGGGTGAAGGCGAGCCGGCTGCCGTCGGGGCTGAAGCGCGGCCCCAGCACTTGCACGTCTTCACCATGCTGGGTGAGGGGCCTCACCTGGCCACCATCGGGTGCGCAGGTATAGATGTTGGTGGTCGACCCGTCGATCGCAGTGAAGGCGATGCGGTCTCCCGCAGGTGACCAGTGCGGATGGCTGGCACGACGCCCCGAGGTGAGCCAGCGCGTCTTGCCGCTTACGAGGTCGGCCACCTTCAGGTCCCAAAGCAGGCTGCCGTGATGGGATCGGTGCATCTTCGCGTAGACGAGAGCCGTGCCCGCAGGGTTGAAAGCGAAGCTCGTGTCCAGGATGCCGTCGTCGACGCGCCACATCATGCGGGTGCTGTCGTTGCTCACCACCACGAGCTGCGCCGGCGCGGCCGCAGGCCGCACCAATCCCGCCACCCGCTTGCCGTCGGGGGAGTAGCTGAGGGTCTGCAGTCGGGGCAAGGGCGAACGCAGATGCGTACCCACGGCGCCCACGGCCTCCTTCTGGCCGTAGAGGGCGTAGGTGTACGCCGACACCGCGCGCCGCCATTCCTCCAGGAAATCGCGCCGGCTCACCCCGGTGGCGGCGCGGAAGCCGCCATCGAAGTCGGCGAGACCGAGCAGGCGCCGCGCCTTCACCGCCCGGACGATGGCGCTGTCGCCATACTGCGCTGCGAGATAGCGCACCCTGCTGAAGCCGCTATCGTGCGGATCCAGGTCCTCTTCGCGGTCCCGCAGCACGTGGCTGCGCAATTGCAGATCGCTTCGGTAGGCGCCCCACTCCTCGGTGCAGTACTCCGCCAGCCCCTCGAGGAACCAGGCCGGCGTTTGGAACAGACTCCACACCCCGGTCCAGTCCCGCGCCGCCTCCATCCACACCACGTGCTGGAATTCGTGGGCGATGACCAAGCGCAGCCACTTCTCTTCGCTGCCGAAACGGCCAGCGTAATCGTTCACGTGCACCCAGATGAAGATGCGCCGGGGCAGAGCGAAGCCGTTCACGGTCTCGTCTTCCTCCGAGAGCAGCAGGCTCGTCTTGCCGCCCATCTCGATCTCGAGCCCCCGGGTGATGGGCTCGTACACCTGCTCGGCGATCGTCGCGGCGCGCTCGGCCGTCGCTTCCAATCCCTGGTGATAGATGATGATGAAGTGTTCGGTCTGGCGCTCCATCCAGCGGAGCTCAGGGTGGGAACGGTCGTTGGCCAGACCGAGCGGTTGCGCCGCGGCACGGCCGCAAGGAGCGACTGCGGCCAGGAGGACGACGAGACCCCGGAGTGGGTGACGAGGGCCACCCGGCCGCCGCCTCATGCGCTTCCTCTCGTTCTCACGCTGGCGACCGGGTGCGGGTGAGGCGGAGTACGAGCCATGCGGCCACGACCAGAATGGCGACGCCACCGAGAACGATGGCGAAGGTGCCGGTGCGATAGAAGGGAGGCTGGCGCAACACGGTGAAACGCGCGCTCGTCCGGTGCGCCGTCGCGTCCACGTCGTGGGCGGTGAGCACCACCTCGTTTCTCCCTGGACGCAGCGGCACCGCGAAGGCGAATTCGAGTTGCCGACTCGAGTCGGCTGCCGCGGAGCGCGGCCGGATCGCCACGACCTCGCCTCTTCGATCCCGGATGGGCTCGCCATTGAGGGCCGCCTCGATGCGATCGACGCCGACGTCGTCCGCCACCTGGCCGGTGAACTCGATGCGATCGGCGCGGGTAGCCACCGACGGTCGAGCGGGAGAGCGCACGGCGAAGACCGGAGCGCTGCTCAACACCACGATGCGTTCGGCGGTACCGGGGGCCGAGCCGACCGCTGGGCGGCCGGCCGGCGCTGCATTCCCGCCTGCCGCTGCCTTGCCGCCCGTCGTGCTCGCGCCGCTACCGCTGCCACCGGTAGCCTGCTGCTCGATATCCTCTGCCGTTTTCCGGGCCCAGGTCGCCGCCGTCACCAGCTTCGGGTCGAGCCGGGCGGCCTCCTTGAAGCGGAGCAGCGCTTCCTCACGCTGGCCGACCACGTAGTAGTCCAGCCCTTCGCGAAAGCGCGTTTCCGCCTCGCCCAGAATCGGCACCACATCGAAGCGCAGGTTGGGATGCTCGCGCAGCCACTTCTCCAGAAAGAGCAAGCGCCCGTCTCCGGGCTGGAGCTGTTCCATCCCGCGCAGCTTTTCCGCCGCCGCATCGTACTCGCGCCGCGACGCGAGCACGAGGAAGGCGGCGATCTGCGCTTCGATGGCGCGATCCAGCTCCTCCCCCGTCAGGACCGGCGCGGTCTCGGCAGGCTCGGCCGGGTTCTGCACCGCGGCGGTTCCGGCCTCGCCTTCCCAGGTGACGCGCACGTCCCCGATGGCGTCCAGCACCTGCAGGTCCACCCGGCAGCCGGCGCGCTCGAAGTCGGCGCTGCGCAAGCCGCCCGGAATCGACTGCAGGTGCGGTGCCGCGCAGCGGCGCAGCACCGCCTCGGGGGCACGGACCTGCAACCCCACATCGCGCCGCAAAACGAGGGCGAGAGATTTTGCCGCGCCGCTGAGCACGAGGCGGGCTTCCCCGGCGAACGGCTCCCCTCCCAGATCGAGGCGCACCTCGCTCCCCAGGACGCGCAGCGCCGCCTGCGCCGGCCGGGCGTTCAGAAAGCGTGAAAGCTCGAGGCTGCCGTCGTAGACGCTCGCCCAGGCGACCTCGAGCCGCTCCGTGCCCGGCCGCCCGAAGGCGAGTCGCACCTTCGTTCCCTGCGCGAACACGCTCAAGCTCTGCAAGGGCATTCCGGAGAGATCGTAGTCGCCGCGCCCACCCTGGCTGCGCACCACGAGCGCCGTGGGAGAGCTGGGCATGAGTTCCATTTGCCAGCTCTCGGACTCGACCCGCCCATCCTCGAACAAGGCCCGATCCCAGAGACGCAGCATGGCGAATTGGTCGAAGGTCGAAAGCTCCGCCTTCTGCGCTTGGGTCCAACCTTTGTAGAGGTATGGAGCATCGGCCACGGCCGGGGTCCGGACGACGATGTCGTCGCGGAGGCTGTGGACATCGATGAGGAGGAGAGTGCAGCGAGGCTGCGCGATGAGCTCCTGCGCGGCAGGCGTGGCCGCCACGGAAACCGTCGCGCCGTACGCGAGAGCCGCGAGGATCCGACCCAGCGGTTGGCTCGTCATCCCGTGAATCTCCCGCGCCTCCCCTCGGCGCGCGGCGGAGTATATCGGATCGCCCCGCACCTCGCACCATTACCGGTTTCGCTGGCCTGCCGGTGTACCGGTTTCGCTGGCCTGCCGGCATGCCGGTGCGTACACTGCCTGCGCCCCGGCCGGAGGCAGAGGCCGGCGGCGCGCGGGAGCAGCGCGGGATACGCACCGCATCCGGACGGCCGCCGAGGCCCGGTGATTCCCCGCGCGACGTGCGAACCGTCGTCGAGCGGAGAGACCAAGCCGTGTCGGAGCGCAAGAACATCGCCGCCCGTTCCTCGAGCCGGCGTGCTTTCCTCGAAACCTGGCTCCTCGGTCTGCCCGCCTTGGGACTCGCCGGCCGCGCTGCAGCACAGGAGCTCGCCCCGGCCGGTCCACCGCGCCGCCCGCTGGTGGTTTCCACCTGGTCCCATGGAGTCGCCGCCAACGCCGCGGCCTGGGCAGTTCTGGAAAAGGACGGTCTCGCCCTCGATGCGGTGGAGACAGGCGTGCGCGTCACCGAGGCCGACCCGGAAGTGGACTCCGTGGGGCTCGGCGGCCTCCCCGATCGGGACGGCCGGGTAACGCTGGACGCCTGCATCATGAACGGCCAAGGCCAATGCGGTTCCGTCGTCTTTCTCCAGCACATCATGCACCCGACCTCGGTGGCGCGACGCGTCATGGAGCGCACGCCGCACGTGGTGCTCGCCGGCGAGGGGGCCCTGCGTTTCGCCCTGGAGCAGGGCTTCCCGAAAGAGAATCTCCTCACCCCCAAAGCGGAAGCGGCGTGGAAGAAGTGGTGCAAGGATCACGACTACAAGCCGGCACGCAGCCACGACACCATCGGCATGCTCGCCATCGACGGCCGTGGCCGCCTCGCCGGCGCCTGCACCACCAGCGGCCTCGCCTTCAAGATGCACGGCCGGGTCGGCGACTCGCCCCTCATCGGCGCGGGTCTCTACGTCGACGATGCGGTGGGTGCCGCCTGCGCTACCGGTCTCGGCGAAGCGGTGATCCGGGTTTCAGGGAGCTTCCTCATCGTGGAGCTGATGCGGCGGGGACTCTCGCCCGACGATGCCTGCCGGGAAGCGGTGGCTCGTGTCCAGAGCCGCACGCCCGAACCGGAAGACCTGCAGGTCGGCTTCCTCGCCTTGAACCGGAACGGGGAAATCGGCGCCTGCAGCGTGCGCCCCGGTTTCCAGTTCGCCGTCCACGCTGCCGGCGGCAAGGTGTTGCAGGATGCGCCGAGCAGGCGCTGAGAGGACTCGTGCCGCCCTCGCGCCGGCGCCGCGGCGCGGGGAGAGGCCTAGCCTGGAGTGGGGATGGACTGGTTTCTGATCGGCTTCCTCGTCTTCGTCCTCTCCGTGCTGGCGCTCGACCTCGGCGTCTTCCACCGGCACGCCCGCATCGTCCCCATGCGCGAAGCCCTGGCGTGGACCTCGGTCTGGATCAGCCTGGCGCTCCTCTTCGGCGTGCTGGTGTACTTCATGTACGACCGGCACTGGCTCGGCATGGGACTGCAACCCGGACACGAGACGTCGGGACAACGGGCGTTCCTGCAATACCTCACGGGCTACATCGTCGAGGAATCCCTGAGTCTGGACAACGTCTTCGTCATCGCTCTCATCTTCGACCACTTCAAGGTTCCGACGATGTACCAGCACCGGGTGCTCTTCTGGGGCATCCTGGGAGCCATCGTCTTGCGCGGCATCATGATCGCCGCAGGAATCGCACTCATCCGCCGCTTCGAATGGATCATCCTCGTCTTCGGCGTCTTCCTCGTGTTCACCGCGATCCGGATGATCTTTGCGCGCGAGGAGAAATACGACCCCGAAAAGGACATCCTCTTTCGTCTGGCCCGACGGGTCTACCCGGTCTCGCCGCGGCTGGAAGGGGAGAAGTTCTTCACCCGCGTCAACGGCAGGCACGCCATCACCCCGCTCTTCCTCGTTCTCCTCGTGGTGGACAGCGCCGATACGCTTTTTGCCGTCGACTCCATCCCAGCGATCTTCGCGATCACTCAGGATCCGTTCATCGTCTTCACCTCCAACATCTTCGCCATCCTGGGGTTGCGGTCCATGTACTTCCTCATGGCGGGGGCCATGGAGAAGTTCCGCTACCTGAAGACCAGCCTCGCCTTCGTCCTCGCCTTCGTGGGGATCAAGATGCTGCTCTCCCACTATGTCCACCTCCCGATCGCCGTTTCCTTGGGGGTGATCTTGGGGATTCTCTTCCTCGGGATCCTGGCTTCCCTCGTGGCCTCGAAGCGCGAGGCCCGCCGCGTCTGATCCGCTTCGAGGCGCTCCCGAGTGGCCATGAGGATCTCCCTGGGACGAAACGCCGAGGTATAGCGTCCCCATTGAGTACGATCTCCCCGCCTTCGACACATTCTTTCGCGAGCCCCGCCGGCAGGTCGCAGTTGACTACGAACGCACAGCGCGGATCGGTCGGTACCAACTCGAACCCCTGGACGCGCAAGT
>DASRJW010000002.1 GCA_035649275.1 Candidatus Krumholzibacteriia bacterium | reverse complement strand
CGCTCCCAACGGGTCCAGCGTTTAGCGGAGCACAGAAACCTTCTGCCGCACCTCCCCACCAGGGCCGGCGAGGCGCACGAAGTAGACGCCATTCCCGACCTCGCGACCGGCGTCGTCACGGCCGTTCCAGCGCAACGCCTGCGGTCCGGCGCCCAAGGGCGCCACGATCGTGCGTACCCGCCGGCCGGCAGGATCATGCACCTGGAGCACCACGCTGCCCGGATGAGGCAGTTCGAAATGGAACGCCGTCGCTCCCGCCATGGGGTTGGGCCAGGCGACGAGGCGCGTGAGCGCACCCGACTCGAGCTTGGTGGGAACGAACCGAGCTTGTTCCGCAGCGCAACAGCAGCCCTGGAACTCGGCCACGGGCATGCCGCTCGGGACGCTCGCCGGGAGCAGAGCGCAGAGGTTCTCCGGCAGAGCGCGTGGATCGAGCAGTCCGACGCTCACGAACGCCACCAGGTCGTCGATCTGCTTCGCCGTGAGCGAGAGCGGCGTCGCGAGCCGCGAGTCGAGCCGGGCCAAGACCGGGTCGAGGGGTCCGAGGCGGTGCAAGTCCGCGTCGACGCCGGCGGCTGCGGGATTGTAGGCACGCGCCGAGGCCACGGCGTCGAGATGGTGCACGATCGCCAGCCGCAAGTCGGTGAACGAGCCGTTGTGGAAGAAGGCGGGCTGCACCGCCACGCTACGCAGTGGCGAAGTGCGGAACTTGTAGCGGTCGGCGGGGTCACCGCTGATCTGCTCGGCGCCGAAGTCCTCGTCCCCTCCCGGACCGTCGAAGATGATGTTCCCCGTGCCGACGCCGAAAACCGGGGCGAGCTGCGGGATGCCGAGGACGTGGTTCTCGAAATCGCTGAACATCTCGTTGGCGCCGCCGGCGACGGCGTGGCAGTCGACGCACCCGGCAGTGGTGAAGAAGAGCAAGGCGCCACGCTTCTGCGGCATGGTGAGGGCATGGAGCTCGCCGCGGGCGTAGCGGTCGATCGGGGCGTTGGCGAAGGTGAGCGAGGTTTGGAACTCGGAGATGGCCTTCGCCACCATCCCGATGGTGATGCCACCCTCGGGCAGCGGTACGCCGCCGTTGAAGAGATCGCCGAACAGGGCGCGGTAAGCGGGCGTGGCGTTGAAGCGCGCCACCACGGCAGCGCGGATGGGCTCGTTGCGGAAGCCGCTCCCATCCGCCGGCGGCAGGGCGGAGCCGTGGCCGTCATCGAAGGCATCGAAGAGCGGGCCGATGCTCCCCGCGGTGCCGGTGAAGCCCGCCATCTCCACGAGCTCCGTTTGCGGGATGTGTCCTTGGGCGGCGAGCAGCGTGCGTACGTCCGGGTCGTTGGCCGGGAAGCGCGTCACGCCCTCCGGGGGCGGGAAGCCGAAGCCCTGGGAGTTGTCGAAGGGATCGCCCGAGAGGGCGACGAAGCGTCCGTTCAGCATCAGCTTGGGGAAGAAGGCGCTGTTGATCACCTGCGGCGCGCGCCGCTGGTTGCGCGGACCGGCACGGTCCGGCCCGACGATGAGGTTGTTGTCCACGCCGATGGCCATGGACTGGGAATCACCGAAGCCGAAGGCCGGACTGTGACAACCGGCACAGGAGTTGTCGCTGTGCAGACCTTGGATGGGGTCGAAGTAGACCAGCCGCCCGAGATCGGCGAGGTCACGATCCAGGGGCCGGCCGAGGCGAGCTTCGAGAGTGGCCTCGATGTTGCCGGTGAATCCTGCTTCCTCGAGGGCCGCTTGCAGAGCCACATCGACCTGTGAGCGGGGCCCCCGTGCTGTCTCCCTGTCGGCGTGCAGCGCCGCAGGCATCACGATCAAGGAGAAGGCGACGCAGGCGAGAAACAAGACCGACGGGTTCCCTCCGTGAGCGCGCCGAGAACGCGCCACAGGAATAGCTGTGCTAGGCATGGGAAACCTCCCGAATGGAGCACAGCGGAGAGAAGTGCTAAGAGCCGCAGCCTAGGCACTCCAGCCGACGGGGGTCAAGAATGAAGGTGAGTGCTGGCGCCGATGGAGTGCGCAATCACTGCGCGCGCCGCGGAAGTGCGCGCTGGAGGCCGGCGACGGAAGGACGCTCGTTCGAAGCGGGCTTGCGTTGGCAGCGGCGGTCGCGCCACCGCGGCGGGCGTCGAAGAGGGGCCGCCGGTGGGGCAATGCCCGCCGGCGGCCCTGGACACCCACTCAGGAACCGATCTTGCCGCCGCTCTTGTTCAGGATCTTCT
>DASRJW010000001.1 GCA_035649275.1 Candidatus Krumholzibacteriia bacterium | reverse complement strand
GAACTCGCCGCCGAAGCCGTCGGGGCGTTTATAGCGCGCCGAGGCACGGGCGGCGCGTATGCGCTCGAGGTCGTCGAAGCGGGAGAAATAGCTCGTGTTCTCGACCCAGGGCGTGCGCTCGAGCGCTTGCGCCCGGAAGAGCCAGGGTGACCCGCGCCGGGGGATGTAGTCCGCCAGCACCTCGAGTCGCCGCCAGGATTCCTCTTCGGTTTCGTACTCGGCGCGGGCGAAAGTGCGTAGCCCCCCGAGCGGGAACCAGGTGACCTCGGCACCCACCGGCCGCTCGGCGACCTCGCCCTCCTCGTCCCACTGGGCGTAGGAAAGGGCGAGCTGCAGCTCTGGCGCCAGCGTCCCGAGGACCCGGGCACCGTAGGCCTGGAAGGATTCGATGCTGCGGACGTCGAAGTCGAGGTCGTCCGGCGCTTGCGTCCCGCCCCAGGCGTGCAATGCGACACGCCGGAGCGGCTCGATGCCGATCCAAGCGCCGTCGAGGGTGTGGTGCGCCGGGCCTTCCTGCAAGAACATCCGCCCCAGACGCCCGCGCACCTTCCACGGCGCCGCTCGCACTTGCGCGTAGCCCACGTACCAGCGCGAGTCGTTGCTCTCGAAGCCGGGATAGAGGTCGGCGCGGGCGAAGCGGGCGGCGAAGCGCAGATCCAGGTGCCCGTCCCAGAGCTGCGCCACCGAACCGTCGACACCCTGGAGGAAGCTCGGCCTCTGCTGCGTCGCACCCGTGGCGGGATCGATGCTTTCGTACCAGTAGCCGGTGGTGCGGCTCGCCACCCACCAGGTGAGGGGCATCTTCCAAGCACCCGCCGGGTAGCCGGCCGGCTGGTTCTGGGCTGCAAGCCCCGCCGGGGCGAGGGTCAAGGCCGCCGCGAGCAATCCCGCGACGCCGGGACGCGGGATGCCTCGCTGCCTCGTCACCGGTCCTCCCGCAGCAGCACCGAAGCCGGCAGCCCGTTGGGATCCAGGTACAAGATGCTCTGCTGCAAGAGCTGCACCGCGTAGGTGGTGTTGTGCACGCCACGGGATTGATCGTAGTCCACGTAGCACCAGTTGTAGCCGGCCTCGCGCTGCGGCCGGAGGCTCTTCGTCGTGTCCCCCAAGGTGGGGACGAAGGTGGCGTCGTCCAGCAAGAGCTGACGGACTTCCGGGCTCCGGCTCGCGTCGGCGATCACCTGCTGCAGGCGCTCCAGGAGACCGCTGATCTCCAATTGCACCCCCTCGATGGCGCCGTTGCCGTCGAAATCCTGCTTGGCCTGGATCTGGGTGAAATCGGTGATCTCGCCGTGACAGGGCAAGCAAGCCTGAGTGGTGGGATTGAAGTCGTGGCCCATGAAGTTCGGAATGCCGGCCTCGGGATCGCCCGCGTGCGGATGGGTATGACAGGTCACGCAGGCGTCCTCTACGAGGATGTGCTTGCTCGTGGACCAAGGGAAACTGGGCGCGAGAGTCTGGTAGGCATTGACGCCTTTCAGCATGTCGCCCTGGATGGAGTGGTGCGGCCCAAAGTTGGTAGTACCGTTGTTGATCTGGGCGAGCACGTCGGTCTCGGTCCGCCGGCCGTTGTGACAGGAGATGCACAGGCGCCCGGCACCGGCCTCCTCGACCAGGATGCCGTTCGGGAGCGAGGCGTCGGTGACCGATGCGTTGCGAAGGTTCCCTGGATTGTCGTTGCCGTGCGGGTCGTGGCAGACGGCACAGGTGATCACCTCGAAGGTCGTCGGGTTCGTCGGCGGATTGGTGAAGTTGTTCGGATCGTCGAGGTAGTGCATGGAAACGAAGCCATTGTGACACTTGGCGCAGTTGGCCCGCGTGGCGGGGCTGGTCTGCCACGTCGCCCGATCCCCGTGCTGCGAGGTCAACCACTCGTCGTAGGTGGGATGGTGGGTGTCCGTGTGGCACTGGCCGCAGAGCGCCGCGTCGATGGTGGCCTCCACGGAACCGAAGTTGGGCGACGGGTGCTCGCTCCCCGGCTTGTGGCAGTTCTCGCACTGCACCCCGGCGAGACGCGGGACCGCGGTTTCGTCGTAGCCGCCGTTGTGGAGAGCGGGATCGGCGCCGAGACCGTAGGAGCCCACAGTGTGGCAGCCGACGCAAGCGCCGTTCTCCTTCATGCCGATGGCCTCCAGCGACTCGATCGCATGGGCATGCTTCGACTCGGACCAAGAAGCGTACTGGGTGCCGCCGGGACCGCCGTTGTGGCAGACGGAACAGCTCGTGGCCCCCTTGTAGTAGGGGTGGTCGGCGGGCAGGTAGGTGGCGACGGCGACATCCACGGTGCCGATGCCGGCGTTCTTGCCATCGGTGACGACGACGGAAAGGGTGTAGACGCCGGGATTGTCGGGCGCCGTCCAGGCGGTGCTGTCGGCGGCGCCGGAGGAGAAGGTGCCGGCGTCGGCGAGCCAGCCAAAGCGGAGCGTCGCTCCCGCCGGGGCATGGACGAGGTGCGCTTCGACCGCGACCTTGACGCCCGTGTCCACCGAGGTCGGGGTGGCCACCGCTTGCACTTGAATCGCTGGCTGTTCCGTGACCGTGACGATCTCGTCCTCGGCGCAGCCGGCAACGAGCGCGGCGATCAGGACAGCTGCGACAGCAATGATTTTGCGCATCTCCGCTCTCCCCTCGCAGCGTGAGGTGTGATGGCTCGACTCTCCCGTGACGGGCAGGAGGATAGCAGTGGGCCTGTGGCCGGTCGAGGGCGTATGGTCACTGCACCGACCGGTCACCACCGCAGTGCCGTTCATGGCGTCCCCCGCACTCGGGCTTCCCGGACGAAGGCGGTGAGCAAGCGGCACAGGATCATGTCCAGCTGCTCCCGCGTCTCGGGCATCTGCACGTAGTAGAGGACGCCGCGCCGGCGCACTTCGCGCTCCAGGTCCAGCGTGTGATGGGTGGCGAAGTAGATGATGGGCGTCCCCGACCGGATCCGTTCCAGAGCGTCGAGTGCCTCGGCCCCGGTCTGCCCGGTCACGGCATCGTCCAGGATGACGAGGCTGGGGGCGAGGAGCCGAAGCGCCACGAGACAATCCGCCAGCGTCTGGACCGTGCTGAGCCGCGGCCCCGAGGAGCCGAGCCCCTCGAGGGCATGGGCGACGACACCTGCCAGCTGCTCGCTTGGGGTGAGAACCAGGACGGTTCCCTGGCGAAAGGGGGTCAGCATCCCTGGACGCTGGTTTTCCTCTCGCGGCTCGCGATGACTCATGTCTCTGCTCGATCTCCGAAGAAAGGTGGCCATGGGTTCGCTCCAAGACCTCGAGGTCTCATGAGAGCGAGGAGCGTGCCCGCCCTGCCGGAGCCATAGAGCCGCTTCGATCCGTCGCTGGGAGGAAGAACAGAGCCATTGCCGATTTCATTGTTTCCAAAGGAGGCAGTGACGCCGGAGCGGAAAAAGGGAGATGTGTCTGTGGGAGCCAACCGACGCCTCGTCGTACCCACCTCGGAGCGGGATGTCATTCCCTCATCCCGCAGGCTGAAGCCTGCTACGCCTCGGCGAGCTCGATGCCGTACTTCTTGATCTTGGCGTAGAGCTGCTTGCGCGAGATCCCCAGCATCTTCGCCGCCCGCAGCTTGTTGCCATGGGTGGCGTCGAGAGCCCGCTCCAGCAGGAGCTTCTCCGATTCCTCGAAGGTGGGGATGGGCGTGAGGGCGTCGAAGACGTCGCCGCTCGCCGCCACAGCCGCCTGTTTGCCAGAGATCTCCGCCGGCAGGTCCTCCAGCCGGATCGTGTCGGTGCGGCCGTAAGCGAAGGCCACCTCGATGGCGTTCATCAGCTCGCGCACATTCCCCGGCCAGCTGTAAGCGCGCAACGCTTGCAGGGCCTCCTCCTCGATGCCCCGGAGCGCGCGGGGATAGCGCCGGTTGAACAAGGCGATGAAGTGCTCGACGAGGAGCGGCAGGTCGGCCAGACGTTCCCGCAGCGGCGGGAGCTCGATGGTGTGCACCTTGAGCCGGTAGTAGAGGTCTTCGCGCAGCTTGCCCGCTGCAATCACCTCGCGCACCGGCCTGTTGGTGGAGGCGACGAAGCGCAGGTCGACGGCCACTTCCGTCGTCGCGCCCACCGGCCGCACGACCCGTTCTTGTAGAGCGCGCAGCAGCTTCGCCTGCGTTTCCAGGGGCATCTCGGTGATCTCATCGAGCAGCAAGGTGCCGTGCTCGGCGGCCCGCACCAGCCCCAGGTACTCCCCGGTGGCGCCGCTGAAGGCTCCCTTGCGGTGGCCGAAGAGCTCGCTCTCGATGAGCTCCCGCGGCAGCGCGGCGCAGTTCACCGCGATGAAAGGGGCTCCGGGCCGGGCACCCACTTCGTGGATGGCCCGCGCCACCACGTCCTTCCCGGTGCCGCTCTCCCCGGTGATCAGGATGGACGCCCCTCCAGGCGCGGCGGTCTGCACGCGCTCGTAAACGCGGCGCATGGCCGGGCTGGCGCCGATGAGGCCGTGAAAGCTCTCCCGCTTCGCCGCCTCCGGGTCGAGCCGCTGCAGCTCGCGCTCGAGACCCTGGGTGCGCGCCTGCTGCTGGGCCCGGTGCGCACCGAAGTAGGCTTCGGCGAGGATGATCATGCGCACGTGGGAGAGCTTGTCGAAGATGAGCATGATGTCCGGACCCCTGGCGAGGACGGCGAGGTTGCGGCGGAAAAAGACGCTGCAGCTCTCCTCGAAGAGGTGCATGGAGGCGATGATCTCCGCGAAGGGTACGGCGCGCTCCAGGAGTCTCTCCCCCACCCGACGCACCCTCTGCGCCAGCGCCACCACGTCGTGCTCGAGCAGCGCTCCGGTCACCGCATCCAGATCGCTGCCGAGGAACTCCTTGAACTCGGCTTCCGAGAAGGTGCGCTCGTGGCCGAAGTGCAGGGTGTAGAGCTCGTACCAGAGCTCCAGCACGCCCTCACGATTGTCACGGATGATGCGGAGCACGACCTGAAGGCGGTCGATTTCCTTGTCACTCAAGAGATGGAAGTAGAGAGGCATCCGCTCCTGGCCCTCACGCGTCCCGCACCGAGGCGGTCCACGGGCGCGCGAGCCCGCGGCGCGGCCATGGTACAGGAACCCGTGCTGGGATCGAAGCTCAGGAAAAGAGCGAGCCCCCAGACGCAGGCTGGCCAGCGCTTCCGCGAGATCCCCGTACTCCTGCTCCGACAACATCTGCGCCGTCATCAAGAAGATCCGTGATTCTCCTTGTCGATAGGACACCGCAAGAGGGTCGATCAGGGCTTCCAGCAGCGTCGCGAACTCCCGAGGCAGGTCGGCTGAGACACAGGCTCTCGTCCTCCCCGGGGCCCTGATTTGCTTCTCCCCGTCCCACTGCCTCCTTTGGAAACACAGCGCACCCAGAACAAGGACCGACCCGGTTCCCCAACCGCCTCGAAAATCAACACCTGCTGCTGAGAGATGAGTTTCACGAAACGGCACGCTCCTGGCTTGATGGTGATTCGCCGGCTTGCCGGCTCGGACCCCCACGAAGCGGCAGCGACCGGAAAGGAGGGCCTTCGATGATCGTCTCGCGCAGTGCCGATTACGCCTTGCGGGCCATGGTCTTTCTCGCCCGCCTCGACAGCCG